>JAPYOT010000002.1:59123-62598 GCA_029938045.1 Fidelibacterota bacterium
GCCCCCAACAATGGCGCCAGGGATGGATCCGAACCCGCCCAATACTGCTGCGGGGAAAGCTTTGAGCCCCAGAAATCCCATATTCGTATCCAGGATTGTGGCACGAGGGGCCAATAATACTCCGCTCACGGCTGCGACAATTGCAGCAAATATCCACACCAAAGAGTAAACACGATTGACGGGGACACCCATTAATTCTGCGGCAATGGGATCTTCTGATGTTGCCTGCATAGCAAGCCCCCATCGTGTTTTATTAAAGAAATAATAAAAAACAGAAACGAGAACAATTGCACTACCAATAATAAATATGTCCAGGACTGAGATAATGATACCACCCAGTTTGATATAGGCACCACCAAATGGTGATGGGGGAACTAAACTCATAGGACCGGCAATAAGGCCCACAAGGGCCCGTAATACAATTCCAATACTAATGGTGGCCATAATGATTGAAAAAACCGGTTCATCCCGCATGGGCCGGTTAATAACTAAATCTAGAAACCAGCCAAATATCACTGCAAAAATAATGGAACCCAACAATCCAAATAAAAATGTCCATATGGTTGGGACACCCAGACTGCCGGTAAAGGTTTGGATGAGGAAAAAGTTGACATAAGCCCCCACCATCATGAGTTCACCCTGGGCAAAATTAACCACTTCCGTGGCCTTATAGATGAGGATGAATCCAAGGGCAATTAATGCATAGATTGACCCAAGGGCAATCCCACTGACAATTTCCTGGCCGATATCAGTAAAGAATGAAGTCATTGTTAATTTGAAATGTACGGATTCTTAATTATTCTACAATTGATATTAAAAAAAAGAACTACACAGCAGTAAGTAAATCACCCTCTCAAAGCTGATGCAAAAATACCTGGGAGATGTAATAGATTACCTGTTCCTATGAAATATGTTAACCGTCTACCTGTTTTATGGGCCGTTTTATTGGTAACAAACCAGGGTGGTCTGGGGGCCATATGCAAATCACCAGAGAGGGCAGAGCGCGGGAAGTTTCTAAATGGCCCCGTCGCAACTGTTTTTTGTGTTTTTCCAAAAAGGAATGCATTGTGAACCACACCTTTCCCCGATTGAATGTCATCTTGGGTATGACCGGGAAAAGCACCCCAAGCACCACCAGCAGCTAAAAATGCAAGGGCACACCAGGTATTCACGCCGATACCGCCGTATCTCAAGTCCGCAATAGCTTGATCCAGAGCTTCTTCATGGGCTTTCATTGTTTTGGGATGAATAATGATGTTGGCGCCCAATGTACCGTCCAGTTTTTCATTGGCAAATTGAACCGCCGCTTTTAAGAAAGCCACTGGATCACTACCATCCAACGAAACTGTTGTGAGTACGGGACCGAAATACTCATCCCTAAAACAAGGTTCATCGATAAGGGCATCCACATCATAAATAATGGTACGATCTACATCGCAATTAAGGCTTTTTGCATTTGCGTGTTCCCTTGCAGCATTTTGACGATCTGCCGCACCGGGGTAATAGGCAGGTCGACTTTCTGTATTGCCAATTTTATTTTCTACTTCCTGGAGTAATTTTTTGGTACCCACCCATTCTTTTGGCATAATCAGTACTTGGGTGGCAATACAGTTATGCCCCGCATTTTGGAGTTTTTGAGTGGCAATATTTTCTGCTTGAAATTTGAAATCACCCTTAGACCATGGCCCCGGAACAACAATGGTGGGTGAAATACCACCCAATTCAGATGATATGGGTTTATTCATGATGGACTGATTCTCACGTTTATGTTGTTCACCTTTTTCACCAACTCCAAATACAATGGCATCGTGAGTCCGGGCGCTACCAGTAATATGAATGGTATCAACCAAATTATGGCGGGTTAAATAAGCACCCACATCTCCACCACCATAGGCAAATTGCATAAATCCGGCTTCAATTAATGGTGCAAATATTTTTTCAAAAATGGGGCCTAGGTAATCATTAATAGGATTCATTTTGATTAAAACGACTTCACCTTCTGCAAACATCTTATAGAAAATATCCAAAGGCACAATCGAGGAAACATTTCCTGCGCCCAACACTAAGGATACTTTTCCCTGTGGATTTTCTTCCTTATAAAACAAGGCAACCGTATCTTCAATATTATCCGGTGTTACGCCATCCTGCATCCACACATCTAAATAATAATTATCCAGAAGCAGCTTTTCAAGGAGGTTATTGGGATAAACATGGGCAACGGTTTGACCATTTGAACGTGCACTAATTTTAACCTTATGGATTGCACTTTTTCCAGCGGCGAGTGCATTGAGCGTATTCTTCATATACTGTAACCAGTTTAAAAATGCATAAGGACCACCCAACCATTCCTCTCCAGAGAGGGGTGAATTAACGCTTAACCCTTTCGCTTCTGTACCGGCATTTGCCCATTCTTCCGCAAAATCAACTGATCGTTTGATTGTTTGATCCAAATAATCTATTTTATCAGTAATAGGAAGGGTTGCCCACCTGTTTTTATTTGATTGTAGATTAGAAAGACTATTATCCAACGTTAGTGAGTCCATCGAATTATCCTTGTTTAATTGAATAATAATACTCTAAAAGAAAAGCCGTAACAATAATTATCTATCATCAATCGCCAATCCGCTTGTATTATTAAATAGTTCAGCATAAAATTAGTCATGGAAAATTTTAAAACACTCGAAATTATAATTATTGGCAGTATCATTATTGGGTTTGGTATTTTGGAATCATTTACAGGACTCTATGGCCGTAATTCACTTCGAACAAAAGATGATTGGCTCAATGAAATAGTATCCTTTTTTCAACTGGCTCTATTAATAAAACCGGTCATTTTATTTTTGGCAGTATTAATTCTTAATTATTTTATTCCACATCATTACCAAGCGCTATCACACCTCCCTTTTTGGGCATTATTCTTAATTGTATCTATACCAGATGATTTTTCTCAGTATTGGTGGCACCGAAAATCTCATGAATGGCCCTGGTTGTGGAAGTGGCATCGACCCCATCATACAACGAAGGAAATGGGTGTATTAACATCTTATAGAAATGCAATGCTCTATTATCTATTTATGCCCAATATTTGGTGGTTAGGGATTATGACTTTTTTTATTCCATATCAAATCATTTTTTTACAACTTATTATTAAACAGTTTATTGTAATTGGTGCACATAGCGATATCAAATGGGATAGGGTCCTTTATAAATATAAAATACTTAATCCATTGGCTTGGGTGATAGAACATACAATATCGACACCTTCCACTCATTTTATGCACCATGGCAAATCAAATGAAGATGGCATTAGTAATAATAATGGCAATTTCAGTAATATGTATTTCTTTTGGGATATTCTTTTTGGGTCAGCAAAAATTACGCGCAAATATCCTGAAATTTATGGACTGGAAAATGATCCAGAAGATCCCTGGACTGCTCAGTTATATTATCCTTTTATAAAATCTAATAAAATTCA
>JAPYOT010000099.1 GCA_029938045.1 Fidelibacterota bacterium
CGAATAAATTCATCAATGATGGGGTGCTGATCTCCATACTTTTTACCACGAAAATAGACTTTTATATTTACACTGGAGTCCCCAAATTCAAAACATCGAACTACCGCCGGTGAATCTTCACGGGCGCCTTCCACATCATTAATTACCCCAGCAGCCACTTCTTCTGTGACCTTAATAACATGATCCAAATCGCTTTCATAAGATACACCAATCGGCACACGTATAGAAAAACTGGGATCCCCTTTATCATAATTAGTAACAATGGCGGCTGAAATTTTAGCATTAGGAACGGTGACTATATTATTGGTCCGTTCCATTAACGTTGTATGCCGCCATGTAATATTTTGCACATAACCCATATATCCTGAATCCAGTTTAACGAAATCGCCCGGTTTTACTTTTTGGGACAGTAGGATATGCAACCCTGCAAAAAAATCAGAAAGTGTATCTTTTAGAGCCAGTGAGATGGCCAAACCACCGACACCCATCGCCGTAAGCAGTGGTGTAATTGAAATCCCAAGCGATTGAAGGACGATCAATACACCGACCGATACGATTGCAATCCTTAAAAGATTGACGAAGATCGTCGTGGAGGGAAGATCCGTCCCTTGTTTCTCAGCCCAAAAGTTGAGAAGTCCAACCCCGATTCGAGAAACAGCCAAAGTCACGGAAAGAATTAGAATTGAGACGATGATTTTGCTTAAATAATCAAGGTACACATCACTTAATAATGGTATTCCGCTGGATGCTATATTGAGGGATGCCAAAAAGAACCAAAGTACGATATGAGATTCAATGGCATCGAATACCACATCATCACCTTTCCATTCGGTCTTTTCAGTCAGTTTTTTCAAGCGGTGGTGAATGAATCGTTTAAACAGCCAGCCGATAGCAATACCTGAAATAATAGTACCCACTGGCACGGCAAAAACAACGATATAATCGATAATTGGTCTTTCCATAATCCGCGAAATTACATTAATTGATTAATTTTATTCACTTGTTTCATAGGATAATTCATGGCTCACAATCTCCTGGCCATTCAAAAATAAATTTATCTTTGTAGGATTGCTGGTCTCATCAAACCACCACTCCACTCCATGTTTGCGCTTACCTTTATAAATGCACTCATACTTTAGTACACCTGATAAATAAAAATCACTATTCATGCGTGTCCCAGTGATAAAACGCTCTGCTGTTTCTTCTAAACCTGATTGACTCCATTTTCTTTCATATTGTAGTTTGCCATCATCAATAATTATTACACGCTTAAATCGGCCATTATCATGGTACTCAAACCTGGCTATTTCCTTACCTTTATCATAGAATAATTCCCGCTTCAATCTGTTTGATAGTGTAAAAACCTGCATCACCCCATCTAAAATACCTGCTTTATAACTAGCGATGGATGCGGACGCTCCAGTAAAATACCAACGTTGGATCATTCCATGTAATTCGTCATCTATAAACGAGCCTTTTTCCTCAGGTCTAGCGCTTGCATTCCATATCTCATATGGACCAGTTTTTTTCCCAGAGTGATAAGTGGTTTTTTCTTTAATCTGTCCAGATGAAAAATAGGAATTCTCTTCTCCTTGTAAAAAATTAGAAGCATAATAAACAGATCGTTTTAGTTGGCCATTCTTATAATATAATTTTGATTGTCCATTTAATAACCCTTGAGTGAATGTTTTAGAAGAGTCCAAAATATCATCCTCAGAATACCATTTCCAAAATCCTTCAAGCATACCATTTGAAAAAGTACCTTTGACAGCTATTTTCCCATTAGAATGCCATGCTCTATAAGGCCCATTCAATAGGCCTTTTGAATAGTTCGCTAAGGAATCCAAATCTTTTTTTGATCGATACCATTTCCAGGTACCTGATTTTTGATCCTCCTCGAAGCTCCCTGACAGAACTGAAATACCTTCATTCCAAACTTGAATATTCCCATGCTTAATACCATTACTAAAATTAACTATCCGTGATTTTGAGTTATCTCCTTCCCACCATATCCATTTATCATGGGGTAAATTATTTAGATAATTACCGGAAACTTTTTTTGAACCTGTGGGATAATATTCAACGAACTTTCCGTTTAGTTCACCATAAGAGTATTTTTGGCTTTTGATTAATTTTTCACCACTATAATATTGAGTTTTACCGTGGAGCAATCCATTTTGGAATGAATGAATTGAATCAACACTCCCATTTTCATTGGACCATACCCACTTTCCTCTTTCCTTTCCTGAATAAAACTTTCCTTTTGAAGCTACAGCACCATTAGAGTGGAAAGTAATAAATTTTCCATTTTCTTTTCCATTAGAAATATTTATTTCCGATTTGATTTTTCCATTAGAATAATAATGGATTCTTTTAGTAACGCGTGCCTCATTTCCATTGCCTTTTACAACTTCAACTGTTTTCTTTTCATTCATGGCATATCTATCTACAATACGAATATTGGGTGCGCACGCAAATAAAATAAGAAAGGTTAAGGGCAGTATAGGTCGGATTGTCATCATAGCAAAATTAGTGAGAAATAACCATAGAAAAATCCTAAAATCATATTTGGAAATGTTGATTAAGAATGTCCTAAATTTGTGGGCTGTTTTAACAGAAATTTACAGGATTATATGATGATTGCAGCTATTTTGAAGGAAAGTACTCTCGGTGAAAACCGAGTGGCAGCCACGCCCAAAACGGTCAAAGAGTTAATC
>JAPYOT010000003.1:0-10052 GCA_029938045.1 Fidelibacterota bacterium
TCATTCACGGTTACATTACTACCCTTAGTAAAAGAAGGTTCATCATTGACAGCCGTAACATTTACGGTAACTGTGGCTGCATCAGAATCCACAGTGCCATCATTTACCTTGAAGGCAAAGTTCCCATGTCCATCACCATTACCATTAGATGCTGAAGTATATTTTACTCGATTCGACCCATCACTTACAGTGGTCCCTGTTGAACTAATGCTTCCTCCTGAAAATTGCGTAAGTGTACCATTGGCTGGAAGACTTGTAATTATATATGAAAGTGCATCGCCGTCATCATCTGAACCTGAAAGTGTAATGTCTTTTGTTACATCTTCAAAGGCTGAATCCGTCTGTGCTGTGGCTGTTGGCGCCACATTGCTACTAGAAAAAGGGAGGTTGGATGACATTAAACCTATAATGTTTTGCCCATAGCCATACCATACGTAAATTGGTTTATTACTATCAAAATAAACATCGGCACCTGTAGTATACGAATCATCAAGCCTTCTGTAGAGAGTCCAGACTGTATCGTCAACAGTCCTAGATATTGTTGATTGGTTATCCCAAAGGTATAACCACATAGAGGAACTTCCATCTGTAACAGTTGTTGAGGCTCCACTGGGTAATAGAATGTAGTAATTGATCTCTCCGTTATTAGAGTTGGAGTGAACCTCCCCAATATCGTCGCCCAAATGAGCATGGTTTGCGCCATCTGAAGAATTGGAAGCATTCAATGGTGCCATGATAAACAGACCATGGTTATTTTTTACATCATTATTATCCGTGGCATATCCCTGGTAGTAAACCATCACAGGCTTGTCAGCGCTTATATGATCTAAGCTCCCATTATTATTGTTGTCCAAGTCCCATTCATAAAACTCTTTTTCATCCAGGTCGCTATCTTTAACGGATCCATTCACAGTAATAGTAGTATTGTTTTCAGTAGCCACCACAATTGCAGCAGTACCTTTATAAGATGAACTCTCACCCTCAATAATTAAGTAATCTGTACCTAGGTTTTCTACCGGGACTAGCTGATCAAATCCCATGTCTCTGGGACTACCGCTTGAGGCCTGCCGAATACTGCCACTCCAGGTTCCGGAATTGACAACAATATCCTTATCGGCGGTTATTTTGGTCCCAATAATATCTTTGTCGTACGAACTGTTTGAATGATCAATGCCAAGCACATAAGAGTAGCCTTTATTGAGTGTAATTGTATTGCTCGGTTGGCCATCCCAGTTTACGCCCGAATTTGCTTCAATCGTAACCGTGGTACTGTTTTCAGTGCCCATAATGGAAATAAAACTGCTATAGTCATTTTGAGTTGTATAGCCTACTGTTAACTGATAAAAGTGAGCCGAGAAAAACTCTTTTCCCATACCTGCAGTGCCTTTCGAGGCGATGGATCCAGTCTGATTGCCACCACGTACATCCACTCTGAGATAAAATGGGCTGTCGGCTGTAAAATATAGTCCTTTATTCTGGTCTGAGGTTCCATCTGCATCCGCATAAAGGTAGGTACTTGAAGGAACAGTAAATGATTTTGGGCTAGTTTTACTTATTGATTCAGTGTATACCACAGTACCATCATATCTTTTAATACTAACACTAAACGAAGTTGCTTCCATGGTTGAAAGGTCAATCCTGATCTCATCTGGGTGATCAGAGGTGGAAGAGGCCCCATAGTAAATGGGTGGCATGTAGTGCTCTGTAGAATATTGAGCACTCAAGTTGCCCAATATCAATAGACTAATAAATAAAACTATTGGTATGCGTTTCATTTCTTTAATTACAACAGTCCAGAGGTAATGCGGGAGGGTCTCCTATTAAAGTTTCCCCTGTTTTCAAGTTTTCATATGCAACATAACCTCCGGCCAGGACAATGGGAAAAAGCCAAAATCCAAACCCACCACCACACTCCTTGTAATTCCATTCTGAAATTACATCGTTGACAAGAATCGCAACTTGGTCTTCAAGTTCATCCTCCAATCCAACAAACGTGTACGTATGATCGCTTAAGACCAGTTTGTTGTTGATATCCATTAACATCAAATCCATAGCACCGCCATAGATTGGTTCATTTTTTGTGCTAAATACAGTGACCTCGGAGCGCCGGTTAAGCTGGTGGGCTAATTCTTGAGATTGAGCGGGTAAACTATTAATAAATTCTCGAGTTAGTCGAGTTCCCCCGTAGGGAATAAAAGTATATTTTGAGGCAATACGAGAAGTAACCATTTTAGGTTTGCTCATTCCGTATCCGACAGATTTAATTCGGTATTCTTCAATGCCTCCACGGGTTACGAGCCAGTTTTTGGCGGAATTAGCTCTTCTTTGAGAAAGGTCCAGATTATAGGCGGGGTCTCCCCTAGAATCCGTATGGGATCCAAGTTCAATCGTTATGTGGGGGTATTTATCTAAAAGTCCTCTAAGGTATAAAAGATCTCTTTCTGCCATGCTTGTGATTTTATCATCATTGTAATCATATAAAATATTAGTAAGCACAATTTCAACTACCCCAGGTGTCACAGTTATATCGGAGTTTAGAATAAAAGCAAAATCTAATTTTGTTTGATCCAAGTCTTTCCCGGCACAATCTTCAGCTTCACAACCTGTTTTATAAAAGCGCTCCTTAACTTTCAAACGCTTTACTTCATCCTCGAGCACTTCTTCTAAGGTTTTGACCATTACTTTTGAAACTTTTTCAGATAGCTTGGCATTATCAAGCATATAGATACCGGTACGACATAAATCGAGCTCATCGTATTGAGCTGTGAGTGTACTAAAAGCAACCGTCATTGCCATTACTTTATTGATTGATTTTCCCATAATTAAGTGCTTTCTTACCAAAAGAATTAAATGTTTTAATCCGTTCAATTAGTCAATTGTATTTAAATATGTAACAAGACTTTGGGG
This sequence comes from Fidelibacterota bacterium, assembly GCA_029938045.1. Taxonomy (GTDB): domain Bacteria; phylum Fidelibacterota; class Marinisomatia; order Marinisomatales; family TCS55; genus TCS55. Next base: position 2,908 of record JAPYOT010000003.1, read on the forward strand.
ACGATCAAGATTGAATTTTTTACGAAGGCGAAAGGAATGACTATCCGCAGATCGTTTTGAAATACCCAAATAACTTGCAATTTCCTGATTGCCATACCCCGCGCGGATATAAGTGCATACCTTGAACTGAATACTGGTCAGGTTACCGTGCTTCTTCGATAATTCGCCGAGAAACTTTCGGTTATTCTGAGAGAACTCAGTATAGAATTTTACCCACGCATTTTCGTTATTTGACTTTAACATAGCTCTGAAAGATAACATCATATATGAGATAAATTCACTACTGCATTAATACGCATTTTAAATGAAAATGTGTATTTTATATGTTTTTATGAATTAATTAGAGGTTTCTTATTGGAAATTTGCATAATAAAATTGGCCAGGTCGGTTTTTGGATCAAGGGCCAGTTTTTTGCGAAGGCGGTAGCGTCGGCTTTCTATGGAACGAATTGATAGGCCTGTTAAGTTCGCAATTTCCTTAGTGGTGTGACCGGACCTCAGGTAAATACAGAGGCGCAAGTCTTTTATCGTCATTGAATTATTAATTGACGTTATTTCTTTAATAAATGCAGGATATATCCTGTTAAAATGGTTTAGAAAATCTCCCCATCCCCTACTGACTTCTGTCGTTTTATTTAGTTTTTCTAATAAAGGTTTAATAGCGTGGTTTAAATCTGATTCGTGAACAATAAGCTTTGCAGTATATTCCACATCTTTTTTAATGGATTCGATCATTTCATTTTTTTCTATGATCGATTTAGTCACATATTGAAGCTCATGCTCAGCTGACTTTAAATTTATATCAGTTATTTTTTTATCTTTTGATAATATAACAGCTTTATGTTTCGACAGAGCATTTTTATTACGGAAGATCAAGATGACGATTCCAAGTACCATAACAATACAAATACTCAGTAATATAAGTTGTTTACGAAATGTAGCTGCCTTTGCTAATTCGCGTTCATTTTTTCTCAAATTATTTTTTAGAGTTATGTTTAGAAATAAGTCTTTATTCTGAATAGATATTTTTTCCTTATTCAATTCCAGAAGTATGATAGCGACCTTTCCTGATTCTTTATAGTATCCCATACTTGAGAGTAGTTTTATTTTCAGATTAAGGAGTTCATTCTTTTTCTCATAGAGTCCTTGTTCATTTGCAATTGTAAGACCTTTATCAATCGTAAGGAGTGCTGACGCTTGATTACCAAATTGACTTTGAATTCTCGCGCGAGTGGCAATAAGCTCGGTAAGGTCAACCGGCAGAGATTTAAAGTAGATTTCTGCTGATTGAAAGTATTTATGTGCATCACTTTCTTGATTTAGTTTAGCCATACGCTCACCTAAATGCTTTTGAATCATGCCTGAGTAAAGATTAATAGTTTCAGCGTTTTTAGAGATCTTTTTATTCTCTTTCTTTATAACCATTTGAGTGCTATCACAGTATAAAAGAACTCTGTCTAACCTTCCCCATTTTAAATTTAGTTCTGACAGACTTATGTACGAATGTGCCATTGATTCAAATTTGCTATCATTTCTACGATAGTTTAATCCTTTGGAATATTCTAATTCTGCCAATTCATAGTTGCCTAACTTAATTTCAACTAAAGCAATATTATTTGAACTAACAGCAAGGCCGTCCAAAAAATTTTCTACTTGATATGGATAATGAACACCATTGGATAGTTCTTCTTGAAAATAATCAAAAGCTTGTCTGTAGTGTATTTTCGATTCAGAATACATCCCTATTCCAAAATAAATATTTCCAATATCAATTTCTAGCCAAGGGGTTCTCCTATGACCATGCAGATCCTCATATTCGTCTTCAGCTTGATTTAGATAGTCTAACGCTTGATGATCGAGTCCTTTGACATGGTATATTTGTCCGAGCGATGAATAGGCGGCTCCAAAAACCTTATTGGGTCTATCCTGAGGATATTTTTCTAGTACCTCAAAAATAAATTGTATCGCTTTGCGGGGATTCACATATTTGATATTATTTATAGAGTCCCGTATTGTCTGGCTGTTTTGTTCAGAGAAATAAACATTAGGCTGCGCAGTTGTTTTAGCCAAGAATAGAACTGTGATTAAAATAGCAATGTTGTGAAGCATAAAATTCTAAAGCCCTTTGTAATTGGTTTGACAAAAGTTACATAAATTTACTCAACAATGTGGGCATCTCTTTTATTTAATGGGTACACCCCCAAAGAGTGTTTACAGGTTGAGATTTTTATTTAAATAATGTAGAAGGGTAGCAGTATGGTAGCACTATTTGCCACTTGAGGGCTTAAATCCCAAAAGTTAATAAGACATTAACCACTGCTTCTTAAAGCTACAAAAAACCCCGTCGTGAAACGGGGTTTTATTGTCAGAGACAAATGGTATGTCCTATTTGCGGGACCGAAGGGACTCGAACCCTCGACCTCCGGCTTGACAGGCCGGCGTTCTAACCAACTGAACTACGATCCCAAATATTAAAAACTTATTTTTTCTGGCGATAAACTAAAGCCAAAGGAATCACTATGATATATGCTGCAAACAGAAGCACTGGTGCTAATGTCAAGCTTTGAAAACTACTAACAGTTCCTGTAGCCATTAATGCATATCCTATCAAAAGTAATCCTACGCCAATGGTAAAAAGAATATAGTTAATTTTCCCAAAAGCCCATCCTTCAAAAAGGTGTACACTGTTATTGTTCTTTTTATCGCTCATAGTCGGCGGCAAAATTACTATTATCACTTTGGTCTACCAATCTGTTTTTGAGATTTTCCTTCATTTGGTGTCTCTAAGAAATTATACAATAGAATTTGCTATGCATGGGTAAAAAATAATAAGTTTCGCCCCCGCAAATGATGAATAAATCTCAATTTCATCTGGGTCAGTCTTTCATTGGAATCATGGCTGCGGTGGTTCTGGGTATATTGTTGGCTTTTTACAGCCTCGTTTTATTCTGGCCCCAGGGCAACCCCTATGATTCGGTAAAAGTGACCATCCAAAAAGGTGCATCCCTCCAAGAGGTCGGTGCGCATTTGAAGGATCACAATGTGATTCGGAATACGCGTTCTTTTAAGTTGGCAGTCAAAACATTGGGATATGAAAAAGATTTTCCGGCGGGTCGGTTTAAACTTGTTAAGGCACAAACCAATTTCGATATTATTGACCAATTGGTGAATGGTGTTCAATTAAATAAACGGGTGACTATCCTTGAAGGTTGGACAGTTTCAACGATTGCGAAGGAATTGGAAAGCAAACTGGGGGTGGATGCGCAAGAATTTGAAACAGCGTGTAAAAATAAATTATTGCTTTGGAAGTGGGGGATTGATGGTGATTCATTTGAAGGATATCTTTTTCCAGAAACATATCAGTTGTCTGAGGAAGAATCCTCCCAGGAAATTATTAATCGCATGGTTGAAGAGTATAAAAAGAATTTTACTGATAATTTTCAAGATCGAAGAAAAAAAATAGGTATGTCAGAAAAGGAAGTCATTACACTGGCTTCAATTATCGAGGGTGAGGCGATTTATAACAGAGAGCGACCATTGATTTCAGGTGTATATCATAATCGATTAGAACGAGGCATGCGGCTCCAAGCGGATCCCACCATACAATATATTGTTGATGGCGGGCCTCGGCGATTATTTAATAAGGATTTGAAAATCAAATCTCCTTATAATACATACTTAAACTATGGACTTCCTCCTGGACCCATAAATAATCCGGGAATTGAATCTATAAAAGCAGCTTTATTTCCGGCAAATACTGAAAACTTATACTTTGTAGCCCGAGGCGATGGGTATCACACTTTTTCTAGAACGAAGAAGGAACACAACAAAGCCAAGAAAGAATTCCAAAGAATAAGGCGATTAGCCAGAATACAGAAAGCAAAAAAGGGGTAATAATTATATAGAATGAGTAAGTCAAATCTGAATAAAGTACAAAAATCAGCCGTGGAAGCCTTCGGTAAACCTGTATTAATCTTTGCAGGAGCCGGAAGTGGAAAAACGCGCGTATTAACCCATAAAATTGCCTACCTCATTAAAAAGAAATTGGTTTCTGCAGAACATATACTTGCAGTTACTTTTACGAATAAGGCAGCGCAGGAAATGAAGGGCCGTGTCAATAAGCTGGTGCCCGGGAAAGAATCAGTTTTAAACATTGGTACATTTCATTCTATTTGTGCCCGGATTCTGCGAAATGAAATTCACCACCTTGGTTATACAGCTGATTTTTCTATATTTGATGTTCAAGATCAGAAATCGCTCGTAAAGGTTGTTATTGAATCCATGGACATTCCCAAAAATTATGTGACGCCTCAAGAGGTACGTCATAAAATTAGCAATTTCAAAAATAAATTAATCACCCCTGGTGAGGCCAAAAAGAAAGCCCATTTAGTCTTAGATAAAACTTACGCGGATATTTACGAAAAATACCAAAAAGCACTCATTAAGAATAATGCAGTTGATTTTGATGACCTATTGATTCTCCCTTTAACTTTATTTGAAAAGCATCCAAAAATATTGAATAAATATCGTGAAAAATGGCAATATATCCTTGTGGATGAATACCAGGATACGAATAAACCCCAATTTATGTTTGTGAAATATTTAGCGGAAGGTCATCACCAAATATGTGTGGTGGGTGATGATGATCAGTCTATTTATGGGTGGCGCGGTGCGGATATTCGCAATATTCTTGATTTTGAAAAGAATTTTGGTAACTGCCATATGTTCAAATTAGAAAAAAATTATCGCTCAACTGCCCATATACTTGAGGCGGCTTCATCCGTTGTTAAAAATAATAAAAATCGTGCCCCAAAAGAACTCATTCCCCATAATGGTGCGGGAGAAAAATTAGGATTAATAGAAACGAATGATGAAATGGAAGAAGCGGATGCTGTTGTTAATGCATTGGAGAAAGAAATTAAGCTTCAGAAGCGAAATTTTAGTGATTTTGCTATCCTATATCGCACCAATGCACAATCCCGTTCTTTGGAAGATGCCTTCCGGCGATCGGGTATTCCCTATAATATTGTAGGCGGATTTCGATTTTATGAAAGAAAAGAAATAAAGGATCTTATCGGTTATCTTTCTCTCGTTGTGAACCCCAAAGACACAATATCATTACGTCGCGTCATTAATTTTCCTCCCCGGGGAATCGGGATGAAAACAGTGGATAAATGTGTCATCAAGGCTGCAAAGAAAAAAATGGAAATGGTTGAAGTATTAAGCGTTCCTGAAGATATGGGAATCCGAGGAAAACAGGCAGACTCATTAATGACATTTTATAATATAATTAAAAAATATAATGAACTTTTGCCAAAACTTAATGCGGGTGAATTGGTTCGGGCCCTGGTAGAAGAAACTGGAATTATTAGATATTTTCGTGAAAGCAGTGCTCCAGAAGATCAGGAACGATTTGCCAATGTGATGGAGTTTTTGAAGGGTGTGGATGAATTTATGATCAGAACTCCTGATGGTGGATTATCCCAGTTTTTAGAAGAAGTATCTCTATTGACTGATCTGGATCAGTGGAACGATGAAACAAACCGCGTGACCCTCATGACACTTCACTCATCCAAAGGATTGGAATTCCCGGTCGTATTTATCACAGGGTTAGAAGATGGTTTATTTCCGATGTATAGTGCGTTAGAATCCGTCGAAAAATTAGAAGAAGAACGACGATTGTTTTATGTGGGTTTGACACGGGCGATGAAAAAAGTATATCTAATATATGCCAATCACCGAAGACGGATTGGTTCAGATGAATTGTATGGAATGGTTTCCCGTTTTGTATATGAAATGCCGGAAGATACACTGGAAAAAATTTCATTTACCTCTGCCTTGACTCGGAAGGTGATTGGCGGCCGCCCAGGTCGATTTACAAAAACGGCTGTCAGTAGAACGGTAGTAGTATTTGATGATTTTAGAGTTGGGGACTATGTTGAGCATGCGATTTTTGGTGTTGGTAAAGTAATGGCCTTAAGCGGTCAGGGAGAAAACCAGCGAGTAGGTATTGTATTTAAAGATGGACTAAAAAAGAAACTTGTTGTAAAATTTGCGAATTTAAAAAAGGTGGAATCACCGGAAGACTAATCTTTTTTTATCTTTTATTCTGATTAATTAATCCTTTAATCAGACCTTTTTATTTATATTATTTCTTTAAATGAATAGAAACCTATTCTTATATTCTGAGACTCAATCTCAATAAGAATAAGGGAATTTATGGCTACATACGACCCGCTAAAAAGAGCATTAAAAAAAGAAGGATTACGCTATACTCAGCAGCGACAGTCTGTGTGGGATGAACTATGTGCCACCAATGATCATCGGGATGCAGAAGAAATTTATTTGGCCATCCGCCAATCAGGATTAAATGTTTCCCGGGCTACGGTGTATCGTACGATTGACGTTCTTGTTAAAAATAAAATGGTCCGGAAATTGGAATTAGGGGATGGTCGGGCAAGATATGAACATAAAATAAATGCAACCCATCATGACCATTTGATTTGTATTCAATGTGGAAAAATTGAAGAATTCATGGATGAGGTTATTGAATCACGACAGGATGAGATTGTGAAAAAATTTGGATATAAACTGGTGCGGCATATCCATCAATTATTCATTATTTGCAGTGAATGTGAATCGCCATGACTCTTATTGATTTGAGTCCGGGGGAAGTGGGTACGATCAGCAATATCAAAGGAAATAGGCATTTACAAAATCGGCTGGTTGAATTGGGCCTTCTATCTGGAACGGATGTTCGGTTGGTGAAGTGTACGCCATTTAATGGTCCTGTGGAAATAAAAGTCCGAGATTCCTATTTGTCGATTCGATGGGACGATGCCCAGCTTGTTGAACTGAAATGAAGAAATTTCACTTTTTTGAACCCGGACCCAAATTGACTCAAGATTCCGATTGGGTAGCATTGGTTGGTAATCCGAACTGCGGAAAAACAGCCATATTCAATCTGCTAACTGGATTGCATCAAAAAGTATCTAATTATCCAGGCATTACTGTAGAAAAAAAAGAGGGCACCGTTTATGCTCAAGGGGATAAAACATTTAATTTATTAGACCTTCCGGGCACTTATAGTCTTTCGGCAGAATCGTTCGATGAACAAATCGTTTCTGATCAAGTGTTAAGTTGGGC
>JAPYOT010000003.1:10152-44758 GCA_029938045.1 Fidelibacterota bacterium
TTTCGGCAGAATCGTTCGATGAACAAATCGTTTCTGATCAAGTGTTAAGTTGGGCCAAAGGAGAAAACCCGCCAGCGGTTATTGTCTCTGTGGTGGATGCATCTAACCTGTCTAGAAATTTATATCTCACTACGCAACTTCTTGATTTGGACATTCCCACGATTGTTGTATTAAATATGATGGATCAATTGAAAGATTCGAGCCAAATTGACATTCAAAAGCTGAAAAAAGAATTAGGCGTATCGGCGGTTGTTCCCATATCTGCAAAAATGAATTGGGGTTTCGATGCTTTAAAAAGTGCCATTCAAAAGTCGTTGGTTAACGTGGCCCAGACGAATCATCAGTCCCAATGGATAAACCAGGATATTTCCCATCAGATTAAATTACTTATAGAACCACATTTTTCATCATCAAAATTTGCTGCAGCCCATGCATTAAGACGTATATCAAGAAATGAATCCCTAAATGGTGAGAATTCCCACATTGAAGCCATTCGAAATTCAATCTTAGAATTAGGATATAACACCGATACTTTAGAAGCCACATTGCGCTATAAATGGATTGATGGTATTCTGCCTTTTGTTCAGCCAAAAATAAGAACCAAAATTCAAAAAGAAACGCGAAGTGAGAGATGGGATAAAATATTAACCCACCCTTGGATGGGGCCCGCTATATTTATGGCCATTCTATATTTTATTTTTCAATCCATTTTTACATGGGCATCAATACCCATGGATTGGATACAAGCGGGAATAGATAATATATCTATGTTTGTTTTATCAAATATGTCACCGGGAATGTTACGAGATATTTTAGTTGAAGGAATTATCGGTGGTGTAGGAGCGATTGTCATTTTTCTACCCCAAATTTTAATACTGAGTTTTTTTCTGACGATGCTGGAAGATACAGGTTATATGGCCCGTGTGGCATTCATGTTGGATAAAAGTATGACAAAAATGGGACTTCATGGAAAATCTATTTTACCCCTCATGAGTGCCTATGCCTGTGCGATTCCGGGTATTATGTCCACAAGAACAATTGATAGTTGGAAAGAACGCCTGGTGACCATCCTGATTTTACCCCTCATGAGTTGTAGTGCACGGCTGCCAGTATATACGTTATTAATCAGTGCATTCATTCCGCCCATAACTGTGGGAGGTTATTTCAATCTGCAGGGGTTGACACTGGTTGTGATGTATTTCCTAGGAACGGTTACTGCTTTAATCTTGGCAAAAATATTCAGTCGATTTATCAAAGAAAAATCCTCTTCATCATTTGTGATGGAACTTCCGCCATATCGCTTACCAATTGCTCGATCGGTGATTCGCCAGGTTTTTATCCGGGGAAAATTATTTTTAGTCAATGCGGGGAAAATTATTATGGCTATTTCCATTTTATTATGGTTTTTGGCCTCTTTCCCAAAAGTAGATGCTTCCTTAACCGATGTCAATCCTATTCATCATAGTTATGCGGGTAAAATTGGGCATGCCATGGAACCGGTAATTCGACCCCTGGGTTTTGACTGGAAAATCGGTATTGGGTTATTAACTTCATTCGCGGCCAGAGAAGTGATGGTCTCAACCATGGCCACCATTTATAATGTAGAAGATAGGGGAGACGAAACAGTTAATTTGCGGGAAGCCATGCGGAATGATGTGGATGTAAAAACAGGGGTTCCTGTATATACGCCATTAATTGCATTGGCATTAATGGTATTTTATGTTTTTGCGGCACAGTGCATGGCAACCTTTGCCATCGTTCGTCAGGAGACTAATTCCTGGAAATGGCCACTATTTATGATTGCCTACCTTACGATACTGGCTTATACGGGCGCTTTTATTGTGTACCGCGGCGGCTTATTGTTGGGTTATAGTTAATATGGATTGGCAAAATTTGTTGGCGGTAGTTCTCGGTCTTACCGCGTTAATCTACGTGATTATACATTTCCTGAAACAGGTTAAAAAGCCAGAAGTAGATCCAAAATGTGATGATTGTCCTGTTCCGGATTTGATGGATAAAAAAGAAAAATCAGACTAATGACTTTTTCATTAATAAATCTCCCTGTTTCCTTGAACCTTTATTTATAAATCCTAATTTTTCATATAATTTTATAGCCGGTTCATTCTTTGGCATTACCCGGAGAGTTAAGAATTCCATTTTTTCTTTTTTAGCAAATGATTCGAGATTGTCCATGGTTTTTCTTCCAAACCCTTGATTTCGATATTCCTTATCAATGAAAATATGAAATATATGCCCTCGCTTGGTTTCGGATGAAATTTTTATACTCCCAATTCCCACAATCCAATCGTCAGACTTTATGACAAAACTATCAATGGGATCTTGGGTGTAATAAGTGGAAACCCATTTTTTAAATTTGAATGGATAGGACATATTTGGACTGGTCAAATTTAAATCTTTTGGATTTTGAAACCATTTGTCCAGTACGGCTTCTAATATCCTGGCATCCTTTGTATGGGCATAGCTAATTTTTTCAATTGTGATGGACATGGGTTTTCTTTTCAGATATTATCGTAAGTTTAGACCTTAAATTTAAAACGAATGAAGCCCATAGTTCCCATTTCAAAATTTAAAGAAGGTGATTCAATTCAGGGGTTTTACCTTTGCGTGGAAAAACACCTACGCCATACCCGTTCCGGTGAATTATATCTGGATTTAATTTTGCGGGATCGTACAGGGCAGGTGCAAGGAAAAGTCTGGGAAAAAGTTTCGGATTTTAATGAAAAATTTTCCGGTGGCGATGCAGTAGCGATTAAAGGTGAAGTTGATATTTTTATGGATCGTCCTCAATTAACAGTAAAGCGCATCAATAAGGCGACAGTTCAGAACTATGCACGATATGGGTTTGATCCTGCATTGGTCGTTCCCACTGCGAATGCGGACCCCAATAAAATGTGGAAAGAAATCACCACGCTTATCGGGAAAATAAAAAATCCATTTCTAAAAAAATTATGTCATCAAATATATACAGTTAACAAGGATAAACTGATGACGCACCCTGCCTCCGTTTCCATGCATCATAATTATCGTTCAGGGTTTTTAGAACACGTCCTATCCATGACAAAAATGGCCGTCAGATTGGGACCTCATTATCGATTGGATACGGATCTGGTGTTGACGGGCGTACTGTTGCATGATATTGGAAAACTTCATGAAATAGAGTCGGATTATGAAGCATCATTTACAAAAGAAGGCAATTTGATTGGTCATATTGTGATTGGCAGAGATATGGCTCGGGCCACGGCTAAAACAATCAAAAAATTTCCCAAAAATCTTTTATTAAAAGTAGAACATATAATTCTTTCCCATCAGGGAAAGTATGAATGGCAGAGCCCCAAAAAGCCAGCATTTAAGGAAGCATTGTTGGTTCACCTCATTGATGTAGTGGATTCTCAAATGAATATAATGGACATGGCTATGGAAGATGATCCGGAAAAAGGGCCCTTCACAAATCGACACAATTATTTCCGAATTCCATTATTCAAAGGTGAGAATGGAACTGAATAAGTTAGTCCGGGCGGCTATTTTTTGCGCTCTGGCTGTCGGAATGGGATTCTCCCTGATGCTCATCCCCAATGTTGAATTGATTACAGTTATTGTATTTATTTCAGGATTATATTTAGGCATAGGATGGGGTACTATAGTTGGCGGCACGGCTATTTTTATTTATTCAGGGCTTAATCCAATGGGATCCGGGTTAGCATTTCCTCCATTATTTGTGATGCAAATTTTAGGCATGGCAATGGCTGGCGCCATTGGTGGATTGGTACGGCCTGTATTTTTTAAAAAAGAATTTTCAATTCCAATACTTGCAGGACTATGCCTAATGGGATTTTCTATCACACTTATTTATGATGTATTTACATTGATTACTTATCCTATCTCTGCAGGATTGGGATATGCAGGTGTAATGGCTGCCCTTGTGAAAGGAATGGGATTTACAGTTTTGCATGAAATTTCCAATGGATTAGTATTTATAATTGCCGTACCACGCGTCGTTAAATATTTAAAATAAAATGATGAGAAAACTTTCCGTCCTTTTAAGCCTGGTTGCAGGATTATTTTCCCAAAATTCAAATTCAATCCCATTTGATTGGGCAGGTCAAAATGGTATTGTCATAACCGATGGTGCTTTGTTCTGGAACCGAAGTTGGACATCCGGAATGCTGTTATTTGATGGTACCTATACATCCTATCCCAGGCGATATGGTACCCATACATCTACCATATTTGAACCGGTAAATCCGGGAATATTTCCATCCTGGCGACCCTTGCCTGATTCCACCACTGTAGAAAGCTATTTTGATTATTATAAAGGGGATTATGCCTATGACCAGTTAGAAATTGGTGCAAATTATGACCAATTGAATTCCCACCTTGGGTTAAGAGCATTTAAACGAAGTCATGGAGGAAATACAGGTCATTATTTTTATCCAGGTGGCGGATCTTCTCCTATTCATCATTCTTATCGTATCGATTATGGGGCGAGTAAAAATGACCGAAAACTGGAAGTTTCTGCAGGGCGTTTTATCACCCGGAGTGGTTTACCTGATTCCACATCTAATGGATTGGAGAATGATAATATTGTGAATGCCGGTATTCGCTATCAGCGCCCTTTGGGAGATTGGACAATGAATTCATATTTCGGTCAATTTTTCCAACACCGTCTTATTCATCATTCGTCTATGGCTGACTCGAATTATCAGAATATAAATCGAAATCGATTGGATGTTTTATTCCAATCACCGGGTGGATTTGGGTTTGGTATAAACCAGAATACACAACAAATGAATGGAGATTCGACCAATCGCTTTCTAAGTTGGTCAACTTTTTATTTACAAAAAGAACTCAAAAAAATCAATCTGCTGATTGGGATGAATCAATTTAATAATGGTAGTGGTGATTATCCTTTTTCTTGGCAATTAAATTATCAAAAAGAATGGGATGCATTTTACATGAAGATTGTTTCTTCAGGTTCTCCAAAACCAATTCATCCTACATTTGACTATTCGGATCGGGTAACCACTTATGACTCTCTACATTATGAATTTTGGAGCCACGCTATGGTAAAGGTTGGTTTTATCAACCAAAATATGCACGGGGATTTATTCGTTTCCATGGTTCATCGAAAAAAACGTGTATATGAAAAAGAGGATTCTAATATTCAATTTGTGGGTGGGAATATAGGATTTGATATAAAAAATGGTTGGTCAGTTTACAGTAAAATTATTGCACAAATAGATTCATCGATTTATGGCGGCGGCATTGGAACCATGGCCACTGCAGGTATGCAGGGTAAATTGAGTTTGTTTAAAGGATATATGAAAATAGACACCCATCTTTGGATGGATGGGGCAAATGGAAAATTGAAATCCTTTGGATTTGATCCCATTAAGCAAGTCCCATTTAATCATACAATTCCTAGTTGGGAATTGCCGGATCAATGGCTCCTTCACTTCGAAGTAGTGGCTAATATTTCCGGTGTTATGCTTTCCTATAAAATCAATAATATTTTGAACGCAGTTGGGAGTATGGGGGGCGCATCCCAGGAAGATTTAATGTGGGCTCGCCCCAACCATGTTTATCCACAATTGGGGCGAATGATGCAATTTGGCGTTACATGGTATTTTAAGAATTAACCATCCATAGGCTTGCATTGGATTGGCCAAAGTTTCCTTCACAAAGAACGAAAATATTTTATTCTATTAACGGATTTGATTCATTATTGAAGATATTCTCACATCCAATAAAGAAGATGTCAAATATGAAAATGGTTACCCTCATTAAATCCTTCATGATTTTTTCTTTCTATTATTGGGTTTGTATTGAAATGAGAGCGAAAAGCTACGTCCCGGTTCGGGATATCCATTTACTGTCATATAGTTATTATTTAAGAAATTATTAACTGATAATAATAATGTTATTTTTGGGGTTATGGTGTAATTAACGCCACCCGAAAAAACCATATAAGGATTCATACTCACATCCATTGGCCAACTGTACATGGTAATTCTTTCACCCATATATTGGGCATGAACCCATCCATTAATGTGTTGAAATTCAGTCTCTAAATTTAATGACCCAGTATATTTAGGTGCATACAGCATGGGTTTATTCACATTGATATTTTTTGAATCATTATAGGTAAAATGGGTTGAAAAGTTGATAATCTTTACTAATCTTCCACTGAAAGTAATCGTTAAGGAATTTCTTCTGGTTTTAGCAATATTTTGAGGTTGCCAATAGTTTTCTCCCGAGACCCATTGAATAAGGTCTGTACTGTATTTAGAGCCCAATCGTACTGATAATTGATGACCATTTAATTGGGTATTCCAATGAACGCGAGCCCAGTTTGTTTTTTCAGGTAGAAGGGTGGAATTCCCGCCAGGATTCCAGTATAAATCGTTAAATGTTGGATATCGAAACCCATAACCGCCTGTGACAGAAATAGAACTATTTTTCATCAGATATTCAAATCCTGATTGCCATGTCCATATGTTGAAATTATTTTTTTCTTTATCGAATCGAAGGCCACTTTCATTCGACAAATTCCGTGTTAAAGCCCATCGAATGGAATGCGAATAAGTCTGGATAATTCGTGAAATGGTATCTGTATTTGTACTTGTAATGGATTCTTTTTTAATGGTTATTTTTTGATCTATTTCAATGGATTCTAAGGGTTTTGTTATCCAACCGAATTCCAATTGATGGGTAGATAGGTCATGATTACTGTCAACCGCAAATTGTGGATTGATATAATGTTCATCACTTTTTCGTGATGTGATTGATAGGGAAAACAAGTGGTGGGGAATTTGCCAGAGAGATTTAACCTGGGTTAATTGTAAATCATCCTGACGGTATGCCTTGGGCGAAGGGGAAAACACCAATCCTGGTATGCCCCGATTCTGATTTGTACCCAAAGATTGTAATAATATGAACCAATGTTCATTGATGGTGTGACTAGATTCGAAAGAATAAAATGATTGGTCAAATTGATTGTTTTTTCTTTTTCCCGAAGCGCCATTATTACTGTAGGCAAAATCACCGACCGATTTATATTGTCCTATACTCAGGGATAAAGAGCCCTTTTTATTCGCAAAATTTGTTCGGGCCGCGAGGGATTGGGTGCCAAAACTTCCGGTCGAAAAATCAATTTGAGGTGATTTTGAACTTTGAATTTCTAGGGATCCGTCAATACTACCTGACCCATATGATAAAGCAGAAGTACGCCCTATTGAGATTTGGTTGATAAAGAAATTGGGAATTTGAGATAAATCTGTCAGCCCATTTTGGGGGCTGGTTAAATCAATGCCATTCCACACGATTTTAGTATGAGATGATAGTCCGCCATCAATAGAAACGGTACTTAACCCTCCGGGACCGCCATATGTCCGGAACATGATAGATGGAATAGATCCCAGGGTAGTTGACAAGTTTCGCCCAGTTTTTACCGGGAAATGACGCAACTGCATTTTATTTTTTTCTCCAATTACGTGAATAGTCTTCATCTGAATAGGTTTAAGGTTTAATTGGATAATAATTGGAGTTTCAAAAGGAATTTCAGATTTGTATTGTTTATAGCCATAATGAAATATTGTAATGGAATCTCCAACACTTCCTATCGATGAAAAATATCCATATTCATCTGTAACAGTCCATGCACCGGTCAGCTGATGAACAATGATGGCATTGGGAAGGGGTGAATCGCTATTAAAGACGAATCCCTCTATTTGGGGTTGGATACCCCAAAGTGTATGGGTTAAAATGATAAGAGGTAAAATTTTAGACAATGGTTCCCGCCAACAGTGGCGAGAGAATGTCTAATGTGACCGAATAAAAAATATTAAATTGGGTTCGTATCATGACCTTTTCTCCCGAAAGTCAGTGGATGTACATTTTTGCCCAGGTCTCCTGACTTTCGCTTCATCAACGATCCTAATCCTTCTCCTTTCGGATGGAATAAAAGGGGTCTCAGCGATTACAGTAGCGGGTACTGTGCTCGAATTAAACGAGTTTCCCTGCTGCAAAAAATGTTTCAAAAATCGCAGGGAATTTACATTAATATTTTCCCAATAAAGTCTTTAAATAGGTTATTCGGAATTATTTTATGTTCATTTCACTTATGCATTCTGTCTGAGTAATCAACGATGTAAATTCTATGATATGATTTCTCCCCTAAAAAATGGATCTATATTGAACCGTTCAGTTTTGGTACTCAATACCAATTATTCGCCCATGGATATTTGCACCGCCCGGCGGGCCATCTGCCTGTTTTACAATGAAAAGGTGGATATTTTAGAATCCTATCATGAAGCGGTTCATTCACCATCGGTAACCTTGTCATTGCCAAGCATTGTTAAACTGAAAGGTTTTGTCAAACACCATAAAATGGATGTTGTTCTCAGTCGTAAAAACTTGATGATTCGGGATAAACACCAGTGCCAGTACTGCAATACTAAAAAAGAATCTCTTACCATGGATCACGTTTTACCGAAGCATCGCGGAGGGATGGATTCCTGGGAAAATCTGGTTGCGGCATGTCAGACTTGCAATCGTAAAAAAGGTAATCAAACGCCAGAAGAAGCGAGAATGCCATTAAAACGGTTTCCAAAAAAGCCAAATAAAATTCACTACTTCCAACAGTTTATTCAAGAAAAACAAATGGCGTGGCGGCCATACTTATTTATGGAGTCTTTTTAAATGAAGCGTGTTTTAAGCGGTATTCAGCCTTCCGGTGATTTGCACCTTGGTAATTATTTTGGTATGATGTCCCGAATGATAAAGTATCAGGAAGAAAATGATCTGTTTTGTTTTATTGTCAATTACCATGCCTTAACGACGATTAAAGACAAAGATCTGCTGGCTTCAAACACATTGAATGCAGCCATGGATTTTATTGCTTTGGGTTTGGATCCAGATCGATCAACATTTTGGATACAAAGTGATGTGCCACAGGTGTGTGAATCAACATGGTTACTGTCGAATATTGTGAATGTAGGAATGTTGGATCGCGCCATATCTTATAAAGATAAATTGGCCAGGGGAATGTCGGCAAATGTTGGATTGTATTCATATCCAATATTGATGGCTTCGGATATTTTATTATTTGGAGGAGAAATCGTTCCCGTGGGTAAAGATCAAAAACAACACCTTGAAATGACAAGAGATATGGCTATTAGGTTCAATCAAACGTTTGGGGAAGTATTTGTTATTCCGGAACCAGATATTGATCAAACAACCCAATTGGTTCCCGGGATAGATGGACAAAAAATGAGTAAATCCTATGGCAATATGATACCCATATTTGGCTCGGAAAAATTAATCCAAAAACAATTTATGTCCATTGTAACCGATTCTGCAGGGATCGATGAACCGAAAGATACGAATACCCCTCTGTTCCAGCTTTATAGCTTATTCATAGATGAGACTGGAAGAAAAGAATTGGCCGATCGATTTGCGTCACCTGGTTTACGGTATGGAGATGTGAAAAAAGAATTATTTGAATGTTTTTGGAATCAGTTTGAACCATTTAGGAAGAAGAGAGATTACCTTTCAAATCATAAAGACTTTGTATTGGAAAAATTAAAGATGGGATCAGAAAAAGCTGGGAGTGTTGCTGATATTTATCTCAAGAAAGCCCGGGAATCCATGGGACTGAATTATAGAGAATCCAGTGTATAAAGTCCAACTCGACCATTTTGAAGGCCCCCTTGACCTCTTGCTATATTTTATCCGGCGGGATGAAATAGATATTTATGATATTCCCATTGCTCAAATCACGGCGGAATATCTCCAGATTATTGAAGACATAAAAACCATGAATTTATCAGTGGCGGGTGAATTTATTATTATGGCAGCCTCCCTGATGCGTATTAAATCCAGAATGCTTATCCCCCGACCGGAATTAGATGAAGAAGGTGAGCCGATTGATCCCAGAACTGAGTTGGTTCAGCAATTATTAGAATATCACCGATTTAAAGAAGTATCTGAAGAATTATCAATGAAATGGTATGACCAGAGTTATCGCCATAAACGGTCCGCGGATCAAAAGGTGGAAGGTGTTGATGATGTGGGTGTTTACTTAAAAAAAGTGGACTTATTTGATTTAGCTCAGTACTTTAAGATAGCGATGGATCGGATGCCAGTCATCACGTCTTATGAATTACATCAAGAGCCTGTGAGTCTGGACGAAAAGAGACATACCATTCTAAAATCTTTTGATGGCGATGGTACGCTGACTTTCAAGCGGTTATTATCGAAATGTAAAGATAAAATTGAAATCATTGTAACCTTTCTAGCAATTCTCGACTTGATGCGATTAAACGAGATTAGTATTTACCAAAATAAATTATTTGACGATATTGAAATTCATCGTTTAGAAAAAAATTAATGGTACACGAGAATATAGACCTCATTATTGAAGCAATGCTTTTTGCCAGCCCCGATCCTTTGACCCAAAAAAAAGTCAATATAGTATTCGAAGATAACCCACCCAACTTGGAGGAAGTAATCCTGAGGTTAACCCAACAGTATGTTGACCAAGGAAATGCGATTGAAATTCAAAACGTATCCGGTGGATTTCAGCTCAGAACCAAACCCGAGTATGATAATTTTGTTCGCCGTTTATTAAATAAAACAGGACAGCTTCATTTATCCCAAGCAGCATTAGAATCTCTTTCGATTGTTGCTTATAAACAGCCGATAAGTCGGATAGATATGGAAGCAATTCGGGGGGTAGATTGTGTCGGAGTTCTTAAAACATTATTAAAAAAATCATTTGTTAAAATTAAAGGGAGAGATGAAGGACCGGGAAGACCCTTGCTCTATACTACGACGGAAGAATTTCTTCAAGCGTTCGGAATAAACCGACTTTCAGAATTACCGAAACTCAAAGAAGTATCAGAATTACTGGAAGAACAGCCGGCCCTTACAGATCAAATTAATGCGTTTAAATAAATATTTAGCCCAGTCAGGTGTTTCTTCAAGGAGAGAAGCAGACGAATTAATTCAAGGGGCAACGGTTACGGTAAATGGCATTGTGGAAATAAATCCCGCTTATAATGTACAATCGTCTGACGAAGTGCGTTATGATAATAAACGTATTCAACCGGAATCAAATATTCGCCTCATCTTACTGAATAAACCCAATGGATACATTACAACAGTTAAAGATCCGCTCCGGCGTAAAACAGTAATGGATCTCATTCAATCAGATGAACGCCTGTTTCCAGTGGGTCGGTTAGATAAAGATACTACAGGGTTACTCATTTTAACCAATGATGGTGAATTGGCCAATCGGCTCATGCATCCAAAAAATAGAATTCCTCGGATTTACAAAGTTGAAATCGATAATACTTTTCGAAATTGGGAAATTATTCGAATGAAAAAAAAGGTATATATCGGTCAAAAAGAATGGGGGCGGGCTGAAGTTGTTGAGCAAAAACAACATAAAGGGCGTGCCATTGTACGCCTCAGACTCTATGAAGGGAAGAAGCGAGAAGTCCGAAGATTGATGTTCCGTATGAAACGAAAATTATTCAGTTTGGAACGTATTCAGTTTGGCCCGATTGAATTGGGAAATATTCCCTTAGGTGCATGGCGAGATTTAAAAGAGAGTGAAATCAAGTCCTTACATAAAATGAAGGATTAATCTTTTTTATAAAATGTCATATTTATTGGTTATTTTTATATAGAGCCGTAAATTTCTTGGCTCATTGAGATTGGATTAAAGATGATTGTCGCCATAGACGGACCCGCCGCAACAGGTAAAAGTACCTCAGCCAAATTGGTAGCCCAAAAATTAGGGTTTACTTATATGGATACGGGTGCCATGTATCGTTGTATAACGTTGTCCGTTTTGAGAAATCATATTTCGTTGGCAGATGAGGAAGCATTACAACTTCTCATTCAGGAAATGGATATCCATTTCGAAAGAACGGATGACAATTTGGTTGTTCGTCTGAATAAAGAGGACGTCTCCACGCTTATTAGAAAGCCGGAGGTGACCTCCCATGTAAGTGCTGTGAGTGCATTGCCTCAAGTGAGAAATCACATGGTTGCCATCCAAAGAAAGATTGCGAAAAATCAAGATTGTGTGATCGAAGGACGGGATATTGGAACTATCGTTTTTCCAAAAGCCGATGTTAAATTTTTTCTGGTTGCCGACGATATTATTAGAGCAAGAAGACGTCAACTAGATTTAAAGGCAATCGGAGAAGAAAGAACCATTGATGAATTGGTTGAGGAAATTTGCCGACGGGACAGATTCGATTCGGAACGATCTCATTCACCTCTAAAAAAAGCTGATGATGCTGTTGAGGTGGATACATCGCAATTAACGATTGATGAGCAGGTTGACTTTATGGTCAACAGAGTAATGAATCATTAACCATAGCATAGGAAAAAAAAGAAACATGAGTGAAATAGAACAAAAATCTGTCGTTGAACAGACTGAAGATTCTTCGGAATTAGCAGTCAGTGCTGAAATTGTTGAAGCAGCGCCATCGACTTCTAACAGCGTAGAATCTGGCGAAGAATCGTTGGATATAGAGACGCCTAGTGTGGAAATAATCGAAGATGAATCTCCGGAAATAGATCCACCAGCCGCGGAGGCAAAACCAGAATTAAATTACTTAGGGATAGATCTCTTTAATGATGTCCGAGAAGTATCTATGGAAGATCTTCTCAACTCAGAAATTATCGAAGAAGTTCCCCAAGAAGAACAAGATCGATATTTATCGACTTTTGCTGAAATAAATGAACGTGAAATTGTCACTGGACGTGTCATTGGGATGAATGAAAAAGAAATTCTCATTGATATTGGATTTAAATCAGAAGGTGTCATTCTCCGAAATGAATTCACCGAAAAAAATCTCCCTGAGGTAGGTGAAAAAATAGATGTTTATCTCGAAAAGATGGAAGATGAGAGCGGCAAAACGGTACTTTCAAAAGAAAAAGCAGACTTTCTCCGCCGTTGGACTGAATTACGAAATCATCATGAAACGGGTGAAATCATCAGTGGCCGGATTATTCGTCGCATAAAAGGTGGAATGATTGTGGATTTAAATGGTGTCCAAGCATTTTTACCCGGATCTCAAATTGATATCAGACCTGTAAAAGATTTTGATAAATATATCGATTCAGATATAGATCTTCGGGTTGTTAAATTCAATGAATTCCGTAAAAACGTTGTCGTATCCCATAAAGCAATCTTAGAAGAAAGTATGGCGGAACAACGGGATGAATTATTTAAAAAGCTTGAAGTAGGAAGTGTCATGGAGGGCCGCGTAAAAAATATTACTGATTTTGGTGTATTTATTGATCTTGGTGGTATTGATGGGTTACTCCATATTACCGATTTAAGTTGGGGTCGCGTCAATCATCCTTCTGAATTAATTGGGATGGATGATACGCTTACCGTTAAAATCATTGATTTTGATAAGGAGAAAAAGCGTGTCTCCCTTGGGTTGAAACAACTAACACCCCATCCCTGGGATAATGTCGATGAGAAATACCCAGAAGGAACAAATATTAAGGGTAAAATTGTCAGCATGACAAATTATGGAGCATTTGTCGAAATTGAACCCGGAATTGAAGGGCTTGTACATGTGTCAGAAATGTCGTGGACACGTCATATAAAAAATCCATCAGAAATGTATACGCTTGGAGACGAACTTGAAGCAGTTGTACTGGCCATTGATTCGGAAGGTCGAAAGATAAGCCTGGGCGCCAAACAACTTCAGGATGATCCCTGGGATCAGATTGAAGGAAAATATATGGTGGGTACCCTTGTCAAAGGATCCGTAATAAACCTGACACAGTTTGGTGCATTTATTGAACTGGAAGAAGGTATAGACGGCTTAATACATGTATCCGATCTGTCATGGACAAAAATTGTTCGTCATCCAAAGGAAATGATTGAAAAAGGACAGGAAGTTGAAGTGCGTGTGCTTGAAGTTTCTCGAGAAAGCAGACGGATTGCACTTGGTTTAAAGCAAGTAGGCGATGATCCCTGGCCAGATTTAGTGAAACAATTCGAAACAGGTAAAGAAGTGGAAGGTGAAATTGTCCGTGTTTTGGATAAAGGAATTATATTGAATATGGATCAAGATGTGGAAGGTATCATTCCTTTTGGAAGCCAGCCCAAGCGCCAGCGCAAAGCACTTTCTTCTAAATATAAACCCGGTCAAAAATTGAAGGGTGTTGTGATGGAAGTTAAACCAGACGATAAAAAGGTTGTTCTTTTTTCAGATGAACTCAGTGTCGATAAACCAGATAAAAAAGATGATGTTCAGGATTATCTGGATAGTCAGGATGGCCCAGTAGGAGAGAAAATCGAAATTCCCCCGGCATCCACAGATGAAACTGAAAGTGATTCGGAACCAGCGGCGGAATAATCCTACCGCTGAATAACCCAATCCATTATGGGGAAGGTACCCAACGCTAAAGACATAAAGTCCTTCCTATTCTTGCAAAAGTTGGGGCTTCGGCTGGGTGCAATGGGGTTGGCTTTATTATTGTGGTTATTTGTTGTGAGTGAAAACGAATATACCATGGTAGTTGATGTACCAATTGAGGCACGAAATTTACCCGCTGGTCACGCCCACAAAAAAGAAGTTCCCTCTTCGGCAAAGGTTCGATTGCGCGGCAGAGGACGATCGCTATTCAAAACGATTATTCTTAAAAACTTTATTCCTGATTTCAAGCTTGTTTTAGATTTAGAGCGGATTTCAGAAGAATATGATTTTTTACTCAATGATTATTTTGAACGATATCCACAAAAAGTAGTCATTCCTTCCACTTTTGAAGTGAAATATGTCGAAGTGATATACCCCAGTTCGGTACATATCAGTCTCGATGAATATAAAGAGAAAATGGTTTCCATTCTTCCAAATATATTGATTCAACCCGCTCCGGGCTTTACGCTGGTTGGTCCACCAATCATTTCACCTGATAAGGTGAAGATTGCTGGATCATGGAATATTGTTGAAAATGTAATAAATGTCTATTCTGTTCCGGATACGGTTCTAAATGCCACTAACCGAATTTCTCTAACCCTTTCCTTGGAAGCTGAGCAAGGACAGTTAATTGAATACACCCCCAGAAACGTCAACTTTCAACAGAGCGTTCAATCGATTAGTGAACGAATTATTAGTGAAATTCCAGTTAAAGTATTGAATAAAACAGAAGACCTGCAAGTATTTGTAAGTCCGCAAACAGTATCCCTCACTGTCGTGGGTGGTATGAATTATATTGCCAATCTCCAACCGGATGATATTTCTATTACGGTTGATTTCAAATTGTGGAATGCGCAACAGCAATTTTACGATGTAAAAGTCCAAACATCGGTTGATGTGATAGACTGGATGGATTTGTCTCCGAAAAGTATTGAACTGGTGGTCACCAAGAGGGTGGGTTGATCGTTCTGGGGATTGAAACGTCCTGTGACGAAACGGCCACTGCGGTTTGTCGGGATGGTGTTATAATCTCATCACATATAAGGTCCCAATCCATCCATGAAAAATATGGTGGCGTCATCCCTGAAATTGCCTCAAGAGAGCATGAAAAATTCTTAAACGAAATGGTCTCAGACACACTAAATGATGGTGGAATTTCCAAAGAAGAATTAGAGGGTATTGCGGTGACTCAGGGGCCGGGTTTATCTGGAACGCTTATTACAGGCGTTTGCTTTGCGAAGGGGCTTGCGTTAGGATTGGCGTTGCCCATCATCGGTGTGAATCATTTAGAAGCTCATATTTTCGCGAACTTTTTGGCGGATCCTGCGTTAGATTTTCCATTCATCTGTCTTCTCGTTTCAGGAGGGCATACACAATTGTGGCATGTGAAAAATTTTAAAGATTATCAGTTGATGGGAGAAAGTCGTGATGATGCTGCAGGAGAAGCGTTTGATAAAGGTGCGCGAATATTAGGATTGGTATATCCTGGTGGGCCTGAAATTGAAAAATTGGCCAAGGGAGGCAATCCAAATGCAATTCAATTTCCCCGCGCCATGATGAAAAAGAATAATTTAGAATTCAGTTTTAGCGGATTGAAAACATCACTATTGTATTATATGGATGAGCATAAAAATGTAAATTTAAAAGACGTGGCTGCCAGCTATCAACAAGCCATTATTGATGTATTAATGACCAAATTAAAATGGGCCTTAACACACACAGATTGCCATACCTGTGTCATCGCCGGCGGTGTGGCTGCCAATCAATTGTTGCGGGATTGTTCTTTAACTAAGTTATCTGGGGAAAAAGTTATTTTTCCTGACTTAGATCTTTGTACAGATAATGCAGCCATGATTGCTTATTTAGGAGAATTATATCTGTCTAAAGGAATAAAGAGTGCCATTAATTTTCCCATTCTGCCCAATATGAAAATGGCTTAAGCCATGGGTGTTTCACTTCTACATAATGCCGATTTAATACTATGGGTGACTTTGTTTATGGGCATGGGGTTGACATTTTTTCTTTATAAAATTTTTCCTCATGAAAAATGGTATTCATTACTACTGGGTATTCGAACACTTGTTTTATTTTTTCTAGTCATCTTGTTACTGAATCCAATTTTGAATTTATCAGGTGAAAATGAAAAGGAGCTACATTGGGCAATTTTTGTTGACAATTCAGCTAGTATAAAATATCATAAAACGCCTTCGATTCAAGCGATTCAATCAGGAATACAGTCATTTGTGGATCGTCTCTCCGAAAAAAATATTTCGTATGATTTATATCAATTTGCAGATAAAATCCAAAAAGTGAACGGGCCGAACCTTGAAGGGAACGGAGTGACAACCAATTTGGGGATTGTTTCTGAAAGAATAAAACAAGATGAAAATAATCTGGCAGGTGCAATAATCATTTCTGATGGATTAATTACGGAAGGAAAAAATCCGCTTCGAGAATTTCACCAATTAGACTTTCCGATTCATACGATTGGTATTGGAGAAGGAAGTGAATTGGTTGATGTGGCCATTCAATCGATCGATGTACCCACAGTAGTGTTAAAAAGTGATGGGGTCAATGTAAATGTCATCGTCCAATCTTTGGGAGATATAAGTGACAGATTAAGCGTATCACTGTTTAACAATCGTCAATTGCTTGGTTCAAAACATATCCGTTTGTCGGGATTGGGATCGAAAAAAGAAATCAATTTTCAATTTCGTCCAAAAGATATTGGTAAACAAAATTATGAAGTACGTGTTTCGTCAGTTGAAGATGAAATCAATATTCAAAATAACCGCCAACAGTTTAACATCCTTGTGCTCAAAGAGCGATATAAGGTTGCCCTCCTCACGGGGAGCCCCAATAAAAATACTGCGGTTCTCAAACAGGCATTAAAAGGCAACCCACGGATTCAATTAGATCATTTTGTACGTATGTCTGAAACACAATTTCGTCCGGGAATCAAATCCTTTTGGGAAACAGCCTATGAACTTATTATTTTTGAAAATTATCCAATTAAACCATTATCTGCTAATTTTGTACGCATTTTGGGGAAAAAGGTATTATCCAATCAGGCGGCCTTTTTTTTAATTTCAGGACCCAACCAGTCGAATAATTCATTAAAAGGAATTACCTCTATTTTAGGGGTAGCTCTGGAGGATATTACTCTTGAAAATAACCCAGTATTTTGGGATTTTACACATGAGAGATGGATGAATGAATTTGAATTGCCGCCTCTTCATCAAAACATCTTTATAACCGGCCATAATGCTTTGTCTGATACGTTAGCTATTACCGAATTTGAAAGGCCATTGTGGATTCGAAATCAGCATGAAAATATTAGAACAATGGTTTGGACATCCCCTGATATGAATACATTATATTTTCTCGAGAAAAAATTATCTCAAATCGATGCATTTTCAACCATCTGGGATCAGTCTATTTCCTGGCTCTTAAAAACCGGTGGTGAGCATGACAACTTTTTCAGGTTAAATAAGAATCGATTTCAACAGGGTGAAATGGTTCAAATTTCTGGAAATCAGCCATTCAAACAATCATCTGAGCCAAAGAAAAACGTGATGTTATCCCTATCCCATAATTCTAAAGAAATTCTCATGCGGGATATCTTATTTAACATTGAAGAACAAAGATGGAAAGGAGAATTCCGTGCCCCAGGCCCGGGGGAATATCAATATTCAATATCCTTTGAATCGGAAGAAGAACCAATTCAAAAAGGCCTGTTTCAGGTGCAGGAAAGTCAAATTGAGCTCAACCAGGTTTATTTAAATAAAAAGCTGCTCACATCAATTTCCAACCAAACTGACGGACAGTATTTACCCTGGGATTCCCGAGACAGTTTAATGATTAAATTACATCCAAAAGTTCGACGTGAATTCAGGGCGAATATCATTAAATTCATCGAAAGTAAATTCCTATTATTTATTGTGATACTCTTATTGTGTGCCGAATGGGTTATGCGCCGCAGAAGAGGATTATCTTAAAATGAAATTAAAATAATTAAATGAAAAAAATTACATTTGTGGGTACTGGTTATGTGGGGCTTGTGGGTGGTGCGGGTATTTCAGAATTTGGGCATCAGGTAACGTGTGCGGATATTGACCAAAATAAAATTGAGCGCCTCAAGGCAGGCGAGATTCCGATCTATGAACCGGGGCTCGAATCCCTGGTGAAGCAAAATGTTGCCAAAGGGCGGCTTCATTTTTCTCATGACGTTCCAGAATCCATTCAGAATGCCGACATAATTTTTGTCGCTGTTGGCACACCTCAAGGAAGTAATGGAGAAGCGAACTTGAGTGCCATCGAATCTGTAGCAAAAACCATTGGCGAAAATTTAAATGGATACAAAATTATTTGTACTAAAAGTACCGTTCCAATCGGCACGGGAAAGCGAATCGAAGAAATCATTCGTTCTGTGAATCCCAATGGCGATTTTGATTATGTGTCCAATCCGGAATTTTTAAGAGAAGGTGCAGCGGTGAAAGATTTTTTGCATCCTGACCGCG
Organism: Fidelibacterota bacterium; assembly: GCA_029938045.1. Taxonomy (GTDB): domain Bacteria; phylum Fidelibacterota; class Marinisomatia; order Marinisomatales; family TCS55; genus TCS55. The sequence goes on from JAPYOT010000003.1 coordinate 29,147, forward strand.
TCGTCATAGGAACAAGAACTCAAAAGGCAATCGATGTTATGGGTGAAGTTTATCGTCCTTTGTATATTAATGAAACACCCATCATTGCTACAACAGTAGAAACGGCGGAAATGATTAAATATGCGGCCAATGCATTTTTATCATTAAAGATCAGTTATATTAATGAGATTGCGAATCTATGCGAATCAGTGGGTGCAGATGTTCATGAAGTGGCGCGAGCCATGGGACTCGATGGCCGAATCAGTGCAAAATTTTTACATCCGGGGCCGGGATATGGCGGATCCTGCTTTCCAAAAGATACCCATGCGCTGGCAGCTACAGGACAGAAAAACAGCAGTCCATTACTTACCGTTGAAGCGGCAATCAAGACGAATGCGTCTCAAAAAGTCAGGATGGTAGATAAATTAAAACGTCTCATGGGTGGCTCGTTCAAGGGGAAAACTGTGGCCGTTCTCGGGTTGGCTTTTAAACCACAAACCGATGATGTGCGTGAAGCTGCATCTATAGTAATTGTGTCTAATTTAGCTGAATCCGGAGCGACGGTTCAAGCCTATGACCCCATCGCCATGGACAATTTCAAAAACCATTTTCCGAATATTCAATATTTTGATTCCTGGCAGGATGCGGTGAAAAATGCGGATGCCTGTATTCTACTCACGGAATGGAATGAATTCCGCGGCATGGACTTAAATGAATTAAAAGATTTAATGAATAACCCTGTCCTTCTTGATACAAAAAATATTATCAGTATTCAAGGTTTGGAATCTATGGGTTTTACGTACGATAATGTTGGCAGGAAGTCACCCTCATGAAAGTGATGCAAACATCCATTTCAGGCGTGATTAAAATCCAACCAACAGTTCATTTGGATCCACGGGGATATTTTTTTGAATCTTTTAAAAGTTCTGATTTTCAAGCTCTTGGATTGCCCTCAAATTTTGTTCAGGATAATCAGGCACAATCAACTAAGGGCGTTCTTAGAGGATTGCACTACCAATTAAAATTCCCGCAGGGGAAACTGGTTTGGGTCAGCGCAGGCAAGGTGTTGGATGTGGCGGTGGATATCCGCCAGAATTCCCCCACGTTTGGGCTACATGAATCGGCCATTTTGGATGACGAAAACCATACTCGTTTTTATATTCCTCCGGGATTTGCCCATGGATATTATGTTTTATCGAATACGGCTATTTTTCAATATAAATGTACAGATACATATCACCCTGAAGATGAGTATGGCGTTAAATGGGATGATTCAGGTATCGGAATTCCATGGGGAATTGGTGATAAATTAGTATCAGAAAAAGATAATTTATTATCCAATTTAATGGATATAAATCCAAAATTACTCCCCATATTCGAAGAGGATATTTAAATGTTACCCATTGAAACCATTCGTAATAACCCAGAGACTGTAGAAAAACGATTGAATTCGAAAGGCGAAACGATTGCTATCAGTGAAATTTTAAAAATTGATACCCTGTATCGGAAACAAATGGGTGAAGCCAATGATTTAAGAGCACTTCGAAACAAGGTGTCTGATGAAATTGCCGAAGCAAAACGGGCGGGAGAGGATTCAAATGATTCCATTCAAGCCATGAGAAAAGTTTCCCAGCAGATTAAAGATTTGGAAGAAAAGACCCAATCATCCAAAACAGAATTGGATGGCCACTTGTTAAACCTCCCAAACCTGCCACATGAATCGGTTCCGATCGGAACAAATGAAAAAGATAATCCGCTGGTTCGGGAATGGGGAGAATCACCAAAACACAAATTTAAACCTAAAAATCATTTAGAGTTAGGGGAGTCCTTAGGCCTTTTTGATTTTGAACGGAGTGCAAAAATCTCAGGCTCCGGGTTTCCGCTTTATACTGGGAAAGGGGCCAAATTGGAGCGTGCCCTGATTAATTTTATGCTGGATACTCAAACGGAGCAGCATGGATACACCGAAATATTTCCACCCTTCCTTGTTCGCTCGGAATCAGCCATTACTACAGGGCAACTACCAAAATTTGCTGAAGATATGTACCCATCCGAAAAAGATGGCTTATGGCTGATCCCCACTGCGGAAGTTCCGGTTACCAATATCCATCGGGATGAAATCCTTGTAGAAGATCAACTGCCTATCAATTATGCAGCCTATTCGGCGTGTTTTAGACGGGAAGCGGGTTCATATGGAAAAGATACAAGGGGATTTTTACGGCTCCATCAATTTAATAAAGTTGAGTTAGTGAAATTTGTAAAACCAGAAAATTCATATGCTGAATTAGAAACATTGGTGACCCATGCAGAAAAAATTCTTCAATTACTTGGGTTGAAATATCGCGTTATTGAATTATGTACTGGAGATTTGAGTTTTTCCGCTGCCAAATGTTATGATATTGAATTATGGGCGCCGGGCGAGCAAAAATGGCTGGAAGTATCATCCTGCAGCAATTTTGAAGATTTTCAGGCACGGCGCGGGAATATTCGATTTCGCAAATCATCGGATAAAAAAGTAAATTTTGTTCATACCCTGAATGGGAGTGGTGTGGCCACACCACGGCTACTGGTGTCATTGTTAGAGACATACCAAAATAAAGATGGTTCTATTTCAATTCCCAAAGTACTTCAATCTTATATGGGTGCAACGGTTCTTGATTAACTTTCGCTTTGTCTGGTTATTTGTCAATGTCATTTTCTGGACAATTATTTTATGCATAGTGGGTATCTTGGGATCTTTATTTGAATGGCGTGGTAAATTTCTAAGTTGGGTTGCTCAAACTTGGTCTAAATTAATATTAGCTGGTAGTGGTTTGAAATATCAGGTGATTGGGTTGGACAATTTGGATCCTACCGGGCATTATGTTTTTGCAGCGAATCATGAATCTGCTTTGGATATTCCCCTGGCTTTTGGCGGACTTCCCTTTCATGTTGTATCCATTGCTAAAATCGAATTAAAGCGCATTCCAATATTTGGATGGGCTATGATGGCGGGAGGCCATTTTTTCGTAGACAGAACACGTCATAAAAAAGCGTTTGATTCATTAGATAAAGCGAAGGAATCCATGGCAAAAAATCCCCGATCGATCATCATTTTTCCTGAAGGAACCCGCTCTATAAATGGAGAGGTAAAACCATTTAAAAAAGGGGGACTTATCATGGCACTACAGATGGGAATACCCGTGGTTCCGATTGCCTTATGCGGCACGAGGAACGCCCTAGGAAAAAAAGGCCTTGCTTTACATCGGAAATCACTCGAATTACGAATTGGAAAACCCATTAATACCCAAAAAATTAATTACGAAGATCGACATCAATTTGTAAAAAATGTTAGGAAAGAAGTAGTAGCGTTAAAAGAGAATGCGGCATGATTCAGCATAAACTATTTTATCAGGATCCGGTTCAAACTCCGGTGATGCTGCATCAAGTTTCGGATACACCCATCCTTGAAAAAGATATCCTTCACACCTGGTTGAATGTTAAGCCCGGAACTTTAATCAAAGACCTGAATGGCAATTCGATTATGGTGATTAAACCTGGTACTGCCAATCCAAATGAAGGTCCGGATATTCATAATGCTATTCTATTTTCGGACGGGAAATTTGTCTCCGGTAACATTGAATGTCACATTCGCTCTCGAGATTGGTTCTATCACGGTCATGATAAGGATCCAAATTATCAAAATATTATTCTCCACATTACGACTATCCCGGATAAAATGGATTCAGAGTGGAAGGGGCTTCAGATTCATTTGGACTTAACAGTACCGGCCAATAGCTGTGATCTCCATAAAGGTATTGTGAGTCAATCAATGACTGACACACTGATTGCCATGGGTTTAGATCGCCGTTCCCGCCGGGTGAAGCAATATCAATCTCATGAATGGAAGAAATGGGCTTTACAAGATTCTTTTAGATTGTTAGGTAAAGGAGGAAATGAAGAAAATTTTCTCCAATTACTTAAATACTTTCACAATGGAATGGGTGAAAATCATTCCATCATTCAATCAATCAAATGGCATCATCTTGGTATCCGCCCAAATGGCTGGCCGGAAAAACGACTCTCAATTGCCAGCCAGTTATTTAAAATGTTTCAGGCCTTTAATAAGCGACCCAATCAAATTCCATCTATACTGGCATTCAATAACCACAAAAATTTATATAATGAATTGGTAGGCAATGTATTTAATCCCTTGTCTGCAGCTGAGTGTCTTTTGCAGAGAGATTATGAATCATACCAGGCATTGAAACAAGATTGGCTTTGCCTAAAATTGGGATATACATATGGGAAGGTGGAGAAACTGTTTTCCTCCTTTTTAAATAAAAGTCAGTTAAAAATATTTTCAATTCTTCAGGGCGTATTTGAATTAGAATCAAATTTTTGCAAAGAGTATCATTGTCAATTCTGTCCACTTAAGAAAAAGATGAGTCAACTTGTATCAAGCTGAAACGGATAGGATGAGAAGGGATTTTCAACCAGTGGTAGGGCACCCTACTATATTTATAAATCAAAACAGGCGGAAAAAGGCTTGACTGAGGACGATCTCGTCGGGTAATTTCGCCAGCAAAATTATCGCTAAATATTAATGAAACAGACATTTACAAGAATTATTGTCCTATTGATGATTAACCTGTCACTGGGTTTTCCTCAAGAAAATAAATCCATCCGACCTGCGGATGAGAATTATAAAAACGGTAATGGATTTGAAACGAATCAGAACCGTTTGCCTCAGCTTTTACGTGATGTAAAAGTGCTATTATCCGATGCTCTTATTGCGGATGTTATGGCAGATTCTCTGGAGGTGGTTTATAACTTAAATAGCATTTTTGATTTATTGACTGAAGCGGATCAATATGGGGATATGAATGATGAAGATCAAGAGGAATTTGATCGGTTCGAGGATGGATTAATTAATCTTTATACCCATAGTTTTAACACCATAGATAAAATAGATGGTGTCATTACGGCTGAACATCTCCGAATGGATATTACATCGATCACGGAACCGCTGGAAGTGGAGATGGGTGCGACTAAATTTACTGTTGTGGATGATCGGGATGGTCATATTCCTTTGGTTCGGAATAAAAAAGTTGATCAATTAATAAAGTATTTCCAGACAAAGGGAAGACGGCAGTTTGAAATCTGGCTGGAACGATTGGACGTTTACGGACCCATGATAAACCAGATCATTCATGAATGTAACTTACCGCCGGAATTAGTGTATCTTGCCATGATTGAATCTGGGTTTAATCCCAAAGCGTACTCAAAAGCTGCAGCAAATGGTATGTGGCAATTTATATATTCCACAGGAAAGCTTTATGGATTAGAAAGAAACTGGTATGTAGATGAACGTCGGGATCCGGAAAAAGCTACCCGAGCCGCTTGTGCATATTTAACCGACTTATATGAAGAATTTGACAATTGGTATTTAGCGTTAGCTGCATACAATGCGGGAGAAGGCAGAGTGAGACGAGGCACACGAATTCATCAAACATCTGATTTCTGGCAGCTTCATTCACTTCCAAGAGAAACACGGAATTATATCCCATATTTTTTAGCAGCGACTATTATTGCTGAAAATCAAGAGCAATATGGATTTTATAAGAAGGAAAAGAAAAAACCTGCATTTGGATATGATATTGTTTAGATTGAAAAAAGTGCAGATTTAATGGTTTTAGCCCGATCAGCAGAAACAACCTATAAAAAGTTGCGTAATCTCAATTCTGAACTCAGACAATCAGCCACACCGACTAAGGGGTACGCTTTAAAAATCCCTAAAGGAAAAAAAGATATTTTTATGGCTAATTATAATGCGCTTCCCGAGAATGAAAGATTTGCCCCCCAATTTGTTTCTCATAAAGTCCGGAATGGCGAAAGTCTGTGGACCATTGCCAAAAAGTACCGAATTTCAGTTCACGATTTGGCGGCAGTGAATAAAGTGAGGAATCGCAGCATGATTCGCATTGGCCAGAAATTAACGATCCCCATCGGCGGTGTAAACATGGCTTCCATTCCTGTTTCAAGCATGCCTGGATTCAATAAATTGACATATAAGGTTAGAAAAGGGGATACACTAGGCCATATTGCAGAAGATCATGGGACCCGTGCTTCAAAAATTAGAAAATGGAATGGTATTAAATATGGGCAGCATATTTATCCAGGACAAAAGTTGATATTATGGGTCAAACAGGGATGAACAGACCTCCAACAAATCAGCGTTGGCTCTGGTGGGGGCTGGGCAGTTTTTTTGCTCTGGTGATCGCTTTTAAGTTGGGCGCATCCTCGAATGGTTTCTCGGGTGAAGGTTCCGGTAAAAAAGTGGGTATTGTGACAATTGTTGGTCCAATTATTTCAGCTGAATCCACTGTGAAACAATTGGAAAAGTATAGAAAACGTAAAGATGTTTCAGCCATTGTTGTTCGTATTGACTCCCCAGGCGGATTGGTAGCTCCGACTCAAGAAATTTACGAAAAAATTAAATCGGTTAAAGAAGAAAAACCGGTGGTATCCAGTATGGGAACTGTGGCTGCATCCGGGGGCTATTATATTGCGGTGGCTGGAGATACAATTATGGCCAATAAAGGAACGATTGTTGGCAGCATCGGCGTCATTATGAATTATCCTGTTATGACAGAATTATTGGATAAAGTGGGGATAGAATTTGAAACGGTGAAAAGCGGTAAGCTGAAAGATGTGGGATCTTATTCCAGAAAAGTAACCCAAGCAGATCGACAACATTTAAATGATATGGTGATGGATATGTATGGCCAATTTGTGGATGCAGTATCTGAAAGCAGATCCATGGAAAAAGATGACATTATTTCTTTGGCAGATGGCCGGGTTTACACCGGGTTACAGTCAAAAGAGTTAGGCCTTATAGACCTTATTGGTACATTTGAAGATGCCATTGAGGTTGCTGGAATAATGGGCCATATTTCAGGAAAACCAAAAACAGTTCATCCGCAGAAGAAACGCCCCTCCCTGCTGGACTGGTTATCTGGGAATTTGGGGCAAACGGTCAGCAGTTGGTTTGATGCATTACCAGCCTATCGCTGGCGAATGGAGTAATCAAAATGACCAAGCAAAATATTGTGGATAATGTTTCCAGTGCCACAGGATTAACTAAAGTGGAAACAGAAGCCGTCATGAATGGTATTATGGCGACTATTGTTGAATCCCTGGGAAAAAACGAACGTGTAGAATTAAGAGGATTCGGTACTTTTGGCGTCAAACATCGCATGCCAAAAAAAGCACGAAATCCCGGGACTGGTGAAACCATTTTTCTTCCGGAACGCCATGTGCCGACTTTTAAACCGGCAAAATATATGCGTTCACATGTAAATGAAAATCTGACAAAATAAAGAGGTAATATGCCCTGCGGTAAAAAACGTAAAAAGCGCAAAATGAATACTCACAAGCGGAAAAAACGCTTGCGCGCTAATCGTCATAAAAAGAAAAAAGTATAAGTTCCGTTTAATATGAAACGGGCCAATATCATATGGCTTATAATTATACCCCTTGTCCTGACAAGTTTTGTCGGGGCATGGGGATATGATGGACATCGACGCATAAATTATAGCGCTTCCCACCAGCTGAGCGGTCCTTTTGGTCAATTCCTTAGGCGTAATTCTGAACCGCTCAAATGGTATGCGGCAGCTCCAGATTATAATAAGGATATCGATAAGGAAGAATTTCATCGTCATTTTATTGATGCAGATTATTATGACGATTTTCCATTCACTAAAATTCCCAAAGAATATGAAAAACTTTTATCCAAATATGGAAAGGATAAAATAAAAAAATACGGGATTGCACCTTGGGCCATTCAGGAAACATGCGATCGCATTATCGAATTAATGAAAAATAACCGATTTGAAGATGCGGTTTATAATATGGGTGTTTTGGGTCACTATATATCTGATCTTCATATGCCACTTCATACAGCCATCAATTACAATGGCCAATTCACTGGGAATGATGGTATCCATTTTCGATGGGAAGAACGCTTGGTCAATGAATATATTCAAAGAATTAAACCCATAGGAAAGATAGAAAAAGTAGAGGATCCTTGGACTTATGCAATGAAAATTGTAAAAGAATCTTTTAAGGTGCATCACCAACTATTGGATGCAGATACCAAGGCCAGGAGCTTGTTGACCAAAGAGCAGGCAAAAGAACTCAAAACATATAATATTCTCAGTTTCGAAAAGCCATATTTGGATGTTCTATACAGTGAAACAGAAGATTTATTAAAAGATCGTTTAGGTAGGGCCGTTATCCGTCTGGCATCCCTATGGCAGTATTGCTGGGAACAGGCCGGATCGCCTGACCTACCATGAGTGGTAATCGTACCACTCTCACCGTATCTGAAATAACAGCTCAAATAAAAGGGCAGATCGAATCTCAATTCTCCCGCGTATGGGTTCGGGGAGAAATCTCCAACTTTAAACATCATTCATCCGGCCACATGTATTTCACTGTAAAAGATGTAGGCGCAGAACTTCGCTGTGTTATGTTTCGGGGTTTTAACCAATCACTTCATTTTAAACCAGAAGATGGAATGGATGTAATGATCCAGGGAAAAATTACCGTTTACGAACCGAGGGGTCAGTACCAACTCATGGTACAATTGATGGAGCCTGCTGGAATTGGCACACTATATTTGGCCTTTGAAGCATTAAAAAAACAATTAATGGGTGAAGGGTTGTTTGATGAATCCAACAAGCAACCTTTACCGGCCTATCCAAAAAGAATTGGCATCGTCACATCTCCAACAGGAGCAGCCTTGCGTGATATGCTCAATATATTAAAACGCAGGGCCCCGCAAGTGGATATTATCATCCGTCCAGCTTTGGTCCAAGGAGATGGGGCCGCCGCCGATGTGGCCGCAGGTATCCAAGCATTAGAATCCATGAGCAATATTGATTTGATTATCATAGGTCGGGGCGGAGGATCATTAGAAGATTTATGGGCTTTTAATGAAGAAATATTGGCCCGGGCAATTGGGAACTGTTCCATTCCAATTATGTCCGCAGTGGGTCATGAAACGGATGTAACCATCAGTGATATGGTGGCAGATCTGAGAGCACCCACGCCATCTGCGGCTGCTGAATTAGCATCCACCAGTATTTCGGAACTTTCTCAAACAATCCGTCATCAAAAAAATCAACTACATCGCGCACTAGAGAATCGATTAAACCAACTGTGGCAGGAACTGGATCATTTAGTTGACCGCCAATCCTTGCAACACCCGCGGATGATGATCATGCGGAATAGGGAAAAATTAGATAATATCATGCACCAGATAGATTTTTCTATGCACCAGTTTCTATCGATGAAAAGTATAAAACTCAAAGGGTTTGAAAAAGAGCTATCCGTATTAAATCCTTCAGATATTCTCCATCGGGGATACAGTATTGCCTTTTCAGATGATGGATCTATCATCCGACATGCAGATGATGTGAATGCAGGAGAGACCTTTGTTCTAAAGACCGGTTCTGGTCGGTTTTCAGCGGAAAAAAAGAAAATGCTTCCCAATAGTGATTGAGTAAATTGAAATATGCCTAAACAGAAAATTTTAGATTTTGAAGCTGCGTTACGGCGCCTAGAAGAAATCGTCGCATCATTGGAGGGTGAAAATGAATCTCTGGAGAAAAGCCTGACTTTATTTGAAGAAGGGGTCAAACTAACGGAAACATTACGAAGCCACCTTGATACAGCGGAACAGCGGATTCAAGTGCTAATGAAAGATGCAGATGGTAAAATGTCTGCAAAGGATTTTGAAGGTTAATGGCTAACAAAGTTCGTAAGCCGAAATCGTTCGGCATCTGGGGAAATACAGATAAGCCCCGATTCTGGGAACTGCTGGATTCCATCATGGCATGGGCAGTTGAAAATAAGCTGACCCCATTCCTGACAACACGCGTTCAAAGTCAATTACCTGAGACGTTCAACCATACGTTTCGAATCATTGAATCGGCAGAAGATTTTTATCAAATAGATTTTTTACTCACGCTGGGTGGAGATGGAACCATGCTTTCTGCGGCTCGGGCGGTGGGGCATCGCAAAACGCCGATTTTAGGGATTCATTTGGGTGAACTGGGTTTTATGGCAGAAGTGACCGTGGATGAAATGTTTGATCGACTGAATATGGTTGCATCTGGATCTTATGGTCTCCAACGTCGGATGGTATTGAAAGCAGAAATTATTAATGGAAATGGACCATCTGTATTTTACGCACTGAATGACTTTGTGATTGACCGTGGCCGCTCACAGCGAATTATTACCATGCGTCTTTTGTCTAATGACCATTTTGTTTCTGACTATAAAGCGGATGGACTTATCATTGCCACACCCACCGGATCCACAGCCTATTCTTTATCAGTCGGCGGTCCCATTGTAATGCCAAGATTAAAAGCAATTGTTGTTTCACCCATCAGTCCACACACCTTAACCCTTAGGCCAATTGTTTTACCCAATGACAGGAATTTAGAAATTAGTTTTCCTGAAGATGAAGTTGAAAAAATAGCCTTTGCTGTAGATGGACAGGTGAGTGAATATCTTCAGCCCAAAGATAAAATATTTATTCAAAGAGCACCCTTTGAGATTCGCATGATCGATTTTGAGGATTCTAACTATTTTCAAACACTTCGAAGAAAAATGGGTTGGGGTAAAAGAGGGGAGACCTAATTAAAACTTTTATCTACCCCCGCTTAAAATCAAATACATGCCCATCGGGTTATGAGCCTCACGCAGCTTCTTCTATTTTAAATAACCCTATTGAATAACGCATACATATGCTTACATCAATTAAAATTATTCATTTGGGTAATGAAGCCCAATTTCCCGTCTAATTTGATCCATCGATCTCATTACAGCAATACTTTCGCTATGCGGCATAAGCGGTGACTCAATTAACCTTGATCTAACACAACGAGAAAACTCAATCGCCTGCTCACGTAATCCATGTCCTTTATAGTTATTTGGATATTCAGTTTTAGTACCATCATGAAGCACAACCCGCATTGCAGCTGGATTATAAAAGGTACGATCAATTTCTAACCATCCATTAACACCAGAAACAATAGCTCGGCAGGGTGTAGAGTTCCTTAATGTTGTATTTAAAATGGCTTGAGCACCATTTTTATATTCAAAAATTGCGGATGTTTGTTCATCTACACCTTTATCAGTAAAATTTGATTTTGCCGTAATCTTATCTGGAATTCCAAGGATTAAATGTGCAAACGAAACCACATAAATCCCAAGATCAAGCAATGCGCCACCACCAAGTGCAGGCTCCCAAAGACGAGGCTTATTAGATTCTGATAGACGTTGTCCGTGATCTGCTTGTAGGGTATGAATATTGCCAAGAACACCACTCTCAATAATTTTACGTACTATTTCTATATGAGGTAAGAATCGAGTCCACATTGCTTCAATGAGAGTTAATTGATTTTGAGTTGCCGTATTAACCATTAATTCTACCTCACTCGTATTGATGGCAAATGGTTTTTCGCATAGCACCGGTTTCCCGGCATCTAATGCCAAAATAGTATGTTCTACATGAAAGTTATGTGGGGTCGCAATATAGATACCGTCCAAATTGGGGTCTGTCGCCAATTCCGTATAACTGGGATAACCTACACAGTCTGGATATTTAGATGCAAATTGTTGTGCAGTAGAAAGTTTGCGTGAGCCAACTGCAGCCACAGTATGATTATTAAGATAACTTAAATCGTTAGCGAACTTACCCGCTATTCCTCCAGTACCAATGATTCCCCATTTAAAATTATTATTCATAATAATAATTCAATTTTTAATTTGGCGATGTTGCCGCAGCATGCAGTCATTCATAACGACTAGCAGTCCAGCCCTTTCAGCTATTTCGGCCGCTTCTTCATTTATTACATTGTCCTGCAGCCACAAAGCTTTGGCAGATATTTTCACTGCCAATTCTGCGATAGGTAGCACATGCTCCGGCCGCCGAAATACATCCACCACATCGATTTTATAAGGAATTTCTAAAAGAGAAGGGTAGCAAGTTTCTCCCGCAATTTCAGTTTGTCCCGGATTTACAGGAATAATGGTATAACCATGTTCTTTCATATACATGGACACGTAATGGCTGGGCCGTTCCGGTTTAGGGGACATTCCCACCACAGCGATTATTTTTAACTTGAGTATATTTTTTATGGTATCCGGTTCATTCATGATATGGGTGAGTTGTGAATGATAACTGGTGATTTGTCCGTCCTGAACATTTCAAAATTTACACTCTAATAAAGATTCAAACCACTTGTCAACCCTATTTCCGAAACATGTTTTTAATCACATAAGAAATGATTGTGGGGTTTTCTTTCAATCGCCGGATCGCATATTCGAACCAGGCTTCCCCAAAGGGGACGTACACTCGAACCTTGTATCCCTTTGTTTTTAGTCTTTCCAAGCGGTCACCCATGGGGACACCATATAGCACTTGAAATTCAAAACGGTCTGATGAAATATTTTCATCTTCAATTAATAACTCTAATCGATCCAAAAGGTCTAAATCATGTGTGGCTAAGCATGCATAGCCGGTGCCATTAAACATCGCACGAGCCATTTCCACATAATTGTCATTAATGGCATTTCGATCTTGAATCGCAATGTCTGATGATTCCCGATAAATGCCCTTACAAATTCGGAGGTTTAAAAGGGGAGCGTTGAGTTTTTGAATATCTTCTAAACTGCGATGGAGGTAGGCCTGGATTACAGTACCCATGCCATTAAAAATGGACAAAGCCTTTTCATACATATTGAATGTGGTGGTGGTATAAGGGGAATTTTCCATATCAATGGTGACCCCCACATGGAATTCTTTCCCCACTTGAGCCAGTTTGAGAATATTTTTTTCTCCAAGAATCGGATCAATTCCTAAGCCAAGATGGGTCAGTTTCACAGAAATAGTGCTGTCTAATTCCGCCTGAGATATTTGTTGAATGAGGTGAGTATATTGGTTTGTAATTAGGGTGGCTTCTTTTTCTGAGTTGACATTTTCACCGAGGATATCCATGGTAGCGGAAAACCCTTTTTCATTGAGTATTTTTACAACTTTCAATGCAGAATCAATGGATTCCCCCGCAACATAGGAATTGGCAAATGGTCTAAACAGCCACTTGGGGGCAAGGTGCATTAAGGCTGCAATGGATGAATTCAACAAGGACATTAGCCGTGAATTTATGGCGATGATTCATGGTACAACAATTAGAAATCGATCCTAATAAAAATTAGAACTCCGGAAGGACGTTTTGTTTAACGTATTTACCCAGATATTTAGCAATCAAGGATGATCGCTCCATTTTCTAAAAATAGAAAAAAATCCATGAAGTTTATCTTGACCAAACTTCGTCAAATAGTCTAACTTTGCCGTCTCTAAACGAGTAAAAAAATTAATGTATCGCGACTTCGGAACCATATTTATTTTCATCCTCATGGGTATTGTACTGGTGTATGTACCATTACTAATCCAACAATTGGTCGCACCTTCCAATCCCAACCCTGACAAACTGGCCACTTATGAATGTGGAGAAGAATCGGAAGGATCTGCCTGGGTGCAGTTCAATATTCGATTTTATGTGGTGGCACTCATTTTTCTGATTTTTGATGTAGAAGTTGTATTTTTATTCCCATGGGCCGTTGTTTTCAATGAACTGGGAATGCTGGCTTTTGTAGAAATGGCCATTTTTCTGGTCGTCCTCATGGTTGGGTTAGCCTATGTCTGGAAAAAATCTGATTTGGACTGGGTAAAATATAATGTGAAATATGGCCGTGGCCGTTATGCCAGCCTCATTGAAAAAACTCCAAAATCACAGGAATCATAATGGGTGTATTAGAAAATAGATTTAAAGATAATATTATTGTGGCCTCCCTGGATAAATTTCTGGGGTGGGCTCGTTCCACATCCCCCTGGTATTTCCAGTTTGGTCTGGCTTGCTGCGCCATTGAAATGATGGCTTCTGCTGCCAGCCGTCATGACCTAGAACGGATTGGCATGATGCCCCGTTCATCACCGCGTCAGGCGGATGTAATGATTGTGGCTGGAACGGTCACCATGAAAATGGCGCTCCGCGTCAAAAAATTATATGAACAAATGGCCGATCCGAAATATGTGATTTCTATGGGGAGCTGTGCCACCAGCGGTGGCCCCTATTGGCAGCATGGCTACCACGTGTTGAAGGGTGTGGATTTGGTGGTACCTGTTGATGTGTATGTTCCCGGCTGTCCGCCTCGTCCGGAAGCACTCATTGAAGGCCTCCTGAAATTGCAGGAAAAAATTCAAACTGAGCGACCGCTCACACGTAAAACTGCATGACTCCTGCTGAAATTAAAACGGCGATTGAAAGCCAATTCCCCGGCTCCGTTTTGGAGAACGAGGATTTGGCTGAAAATCAAGTGGAACTCAAAGGAGAACAGTGGCTTGAAATGGCTACTTTCTTGAAGAATGATCCAAATCTTTGTTTCGATCAATTGGAATGTATCACCGGTATAGATACTGGGGAAGCAGGCCCCTTGCAAACAAGGTATAATTTTCATTCCATGGAACATCGACATAAAATTGAAGTGGTCATTAGCCACGATCGGGAAAACCCTAAGGTGGCTTCTATCGAACAGCTTTGGCGCATCGGGGATTGGTTCGAACGTGAAACCTATGACATGTTCGGCATTGTGTACGAAGGCCACCGTGATTTACGTAGAATTTTATGTCCAGATGATTGGGAAGGCTGGCCCCTGAGAAAAGATTATGAAGGCCAGGAAGACTACCACGGCATCGTTGTCCCAAAAATCAAGGAAGAAGAAGAATGGGAATAGTCCAGGGCGATCAGATGACGCTGAATATTGGGCCTCAGCATCCCAGTACCCACGGTGTATTGCGCCTGGAAGTGAAAACCGATGGTGAAATTGTTTCGGAGATCAGACCCCACATTGGCTATCTCCATCGCTGTTTTGAAAAACATTCAGAAAATGTTACCTACGAACAGGTGATACCTTTCACAGACCGCTGTGATTATCTTGCGGCAATGAACAGTAATTTTGGTTATGTGGTCGCCATGGAAGATTTGATGGAAATCAAAGTACCGGAACGGGTGGATTATATCCGGGTGATTATGGGCGAACTAAACCGGATTGCCAGTCATTTATTGGCACTGGGTGTTTACGGTCTGGACGTAGGCGCTTTTACACCATTCTTATATATGCTTCGGGATCGGGAACGCATTTTGGATATGTTTGAATACACATGCGGTGCCAGACTCCTTTATAATTATATGTGGGTTGGCGGTGTTTCTCATGATCTTCCAAAAGATTTTGTGAATATTTGTACTGGTTTTCTGGACTATTTCGAACCACAAATCAGTGAGTATAATGAATTACTCACCTACAATAAAATATTTATTGAACGAACAGCTGATGTGGGGGTCCTGCCTGCAGATGTGGCTGTAAGTTTTGGTGTAACGGGACCAAACCTCCGTGGATCCGGGGTTAAATGGGACGTTCGGAGGGACGAACCCTATTCTATTTATGATCGATTTGAATTTGATGTCCCCACAGGCACCGGTGAATTTGGAACAGTGGGTGATTGCTTTGATCGATATTGGG
>JAPYOT010000003.1:44858-59286 GCA_029938045.1 Fidelibacterota bacterium
CCCACAGGCACCGGTGAATTTGGAACAGTGGGTGATTGCTTTGATCGATATTGGGTTCGCATGCTGGAAGTAAAGGAAAGTGTAAAAATATTGCGTCAGGCCTTGAAAGATATTCCCAGTGGTGATGTGCACCAGGCAATCCCGAAAAAAATTCGTCCACCCAAAGGGTCGATTTATCGCCGTACCGAAAGCCCCCGCGGTGATTTGGGTTATTACATTGTCAGCGATGGAACACCCGTACCATCCAGAGTGAAAATGCGTTCCCCTGCATTTACAGCACTTTCTGTTTTGGATGAAATTTCCCGGGGATGGATGATCTCGGACGTGATTGCGATTTTAGGCAGTTTGGATATTGTATTGGGAGAAATCGACCGATGACCGTTGACATGCTTATAGATTGGTTCGCCACCCTTGGCGATTTCCCTGTTTTAGCATTCATCTTGGCAGTAGTAATTTCAGGTATTCCTTTATTTTTAGTCATGGCACTCAATGCCATGGTTGCGGTTTATGTGGAAAGAAAAGTATCTGCTTTTATGATGGACCGTCTTGGTCCCATGGGGCAGGGTCCGGGACTTCACGCCGGAAAATGGGGTTTACTCCAAACGGTAGCAGATGCCATTAAACTTTTGGTCAAAGAAGACACAGTTCCAGAATCGTCTGATAAAATTTTATTTAAAATGGCACCATTCATTATATTTATTGGTGCTTTTTTAGGATTAGCGGCTGTTCCATTTAGCCAAACCCTCCAGGTTGTGGATTTTAATGTAGGTGTTTTTTATATTATCGCGGTAGGGTCCATTGGTGTCATTGGGATTGTAATGGCAGGATGGGCATCCAACAATAAATGGTCCCTGTATGGTGCCATGCGTTCGGCCGCCCAAATAATCAGTTATGAAATCCCGGCAGGATTATCCATTATTGTGCCCGTTATGATGGCCGGTACCCTGAATCTCCAGGAACTAATCCACTATCAATCTGGAACTGTTTGGGGAATCCTTCCCAATTGGATTATATTTAATAATCCATTTTCATTCATAGCCTTTTTTATCTTTTTTATCAGCGCCATTGCGGAAACAAACCGTACGCCTTTTGATATTCCCGAAGCGGAGTCCGAATTGGTGGCCGGTTGGATGACAGAATATTCCGGTTTTCGCTGGGCCATCTTTTTCTTAAGTGAATATGCCAATATGCTCATTGTGAGCGGATTGGCTGTGGCAGGATTTCTTGGTGGGTGGCGGAGCCCCATTCCTGGATTATTCGACTCCGGTGCCTGGGGATTATTTTGGTTCATGGGAAAAATTGCTTCACTGATTTTTGTTATGATGTGGGTCCGATGGACATTCCCGCGCCTGCGCGTGGACCAGCTCATGCATGTATGTTGGAAAGTATTTATACCCATCGCCATGATAAACATTTTTGGTGTGGGAATTTGGAAATTAATTTTTGGATAAATTATGGCAAAGTATTTCGCAAATATTTATGACACAGTAAATACCCTTTGGAAAGGTATGCGGATTACCTGGCGCCATATGATAAATATTAAACGGGATAATGTGACACTCCAATACCCAGAAGAGCGGTGGCCCCGGCCTGAGAGAAATATCGGTTTTGAGCATGCGGATTACAATGTGATTCGTTCCCGGCTTCATGTGGATATCGATGATTGCATAGGTTGCCTCAAATGCGAGCGTGCTTGTCCGGTGGACTGTATCAAAATAGATACGATTAAATCGCCAAATCGCGGGGAAGATATTCCGGAAATTAAACATACGGGAACCACATCTAACGATACCCGGAAAGCCTTGGTGGTGAGTCGCTTTACCATTGATATGTCTGAATGTTGCTATTGCAACCTCTGTGCATATCCTTGCCCGGAAGAATGTATTTTTATGGTGGGTGGCCCCAACAACGCGAAACACGATATCGACTATGAATTTTCTGAATTTAACCGAAATGATTTGATTTATCAATTTGCAAAATCGATTACAAAGGAACAAAAAGAATCCTTGCAGCCACCAAAACCGAAGGTAGAAGCCTAATGGCCGAATTCACATTTTGGATCGTTGTGGGTATTACCCTTGGCTCAGCATTTATGGTGGTCCAGAGTAAGAACCTGGTCTATTCTGCTTATGCACTCCTTTTCTCCTTTATAGGTGTAACGGGTTTGTATGTATTCCTCTGGGCAGATTTTATTGCTGTGGTTCAGGTGGTTGTCTATGTTGGCGGAATCCTTATTTTAATTATTTTTGGAATTATGCTTACCAATAAAATCACCTCAGTGAATATTAGTCATGCATCTGTTCAAAAGAAAGTGGGTGCTGTGGCTGTTTTGGGAATGGCATTCCTGTTAGGATATATGGTTATTAGTACACCCTGGGTAACATTGGCTAATGTGGAACCGGCAGAAACAACCGCAGCAATCGGGCGGTTGCTTATGATGGATTATTTACTTCCTTTTGAAGTGGCTTCGTTACTTTTATTAGGCGCATTAATTGGCGCAACAACCCTTTCAAGAAAAGAAGATTAATGGATAGCTTAACCAATTATTTATTCGTCAGTGTGGTTCTCTTTGCATTGGGGTTATATGGGGTAATCACCCGTCGAAATGGTGTGGCCGTCCTCATGGGCGTTGAACTCATTTTAAATTCAGCCAATATTAATTTTCTCGCTTTTGCTCGTTTTGGCGGTATGAATATGGCAGGGCATGTATTCGCATTATTTGTTATTGTATTAGCCGCAGCAGAGGCAGCGGTAGCTTTGGCGATTATAATCAATATATTTAACAATTTTCATACGATTAATGTGGATGATGTGAGTGAGTTAAAACAATGATAACAGGGAACATTATTACCGATTTTAGTTTGCTCATTTTATTTCTGCCTTTAGTTGCTTTCACCGTCAATATTTTTTTTGGAAAACGTCTGCCGCGCCAGGGGGATTGGGTCTCCATTGGTGCCATTTTAATTACCCTTATTTTATCCTTGTCCATGCTCTTGAATATGTTCATGAACTGGGATCCTGATTTTTCTCATGAAGCAAAATTTATATGGATGGACTTGGGTGCTTTTAAAATTGAATTGGGTTTCTGGGTGGATAATATCACCATCGTTATGTTGGTTGTCGTTTCCCTGATTTCCAGCATGACCCATATCTTTTCGTTAGAATATATGAAGGGTGATATTCGCTATAGCCGTTATTATGCTTATCTCGGTTTATTCACCTTTTCTATGAATGGAATTGTATTGGCGAACAACTTAATATCACTTTATATATTTTGGGAATTGGTGGGTGTCAGTTCCTATTTATTGATTGCCCACTGGTTTGAAAAACCATCCGCCGCTGCCGCTGGGAAAAAGGCATTCCTAACGAACAGAGTAGGGGATATCGGTTTCTTTATCGGTATTATGCTCATGTTTACCGCCATTGGTTCTTTTAATATTCAGGAAGTATTTACCGGTGTATCTCAGGGGTTAATTGGCGGATCGTTATTGACATTGGCAGGTGTTGGATTATTCATGGGTGCGGTGGGGAAATCTTCTCAGTTTCCACTCCACATATGGTTACCCGATGCCATGGAAGGCCCCACGCCTGTATCAGCATTAATGCATGCGGCGACCATGGTTGCCGCAGGTGTTTACCTCACCGTTAGATTATTTCCATTATTTTCTCCCGATGCACTCCTTGTTATTGCTTATGTGGGTGGTTTTACAGCATTGTTTGCCGCCTCTATTGCCATCACACAAAATGACATTAAAAAAGTATTGGCTTACTCTACTGTTAGTCAGTTAGGTTATATGATTTTAGCTGTTGGGGTGGGTAATTATATCGCTGCATTTTTTCATCTATTAACCCATGCCATGTTTAAGGCCTGTTTGTTTTATGGCTCCGGTTCGGTGATCCATGCCATGCATCATTCGCTGCATGAGTTGGATGATCATGATACAGATCCTCAGGATATGCGCAATATGGGTGGTTTTAAATCAAAGATGCCTATTACTTATTTGACCATGACCATTGCCACTTTGGCTATTTCCGGCGTACCATTTTTCTCTGGGTTCTTATCAAAGGATGCAATTTTAGCGGGCAGTTTAGGCTTCGCTCAGCATTATCCTCAGCATTTTCTTCTTCCTGTCTTTGGTTTCGGTGCAGCGGCCATTACCGCATTTTATATGTTTAGACTCATTTTTATGACGTTTCATGGTGAAGCTAAAATGCCCAAAGTTTTTAAAGGTATACATGAGTCACCGCGGGTCATGACGTTTCCGCTCATGCTATTGAGTGGTTTAAGCATTTTTATTTTCTACACTTTACCCTATCTCAATCCATTGTCCGATCATGGCTGGTTTACGGAACTGATTCGCGCAGGTGATTCTGTTGTGCCTGGAAACCCGACGGCACATGAAATTGGGGAAGGAGTCCATCATGCCCATTATACAGCCATGGCCTTATCTCTTTTGGTGGCAGGATTAGGTATTGGACTTTCGTATTTGATGTATTTAAAGAAAAAACTTTCAGCCGAAGTTTGGGCAAATAAAATGGGTTTATTATATAAACTGTCTTATAATAAATATTATTTTGACGAAAATTATGACCGCTTTCTCTATCAACCACTTTTAAAGCTATCCCGTGCCGTGGCATATGTGGATTGGGATTTGTATGACAAATATTTTATCAATGGTTTTGGGCGTGTCACGAAGTGGCTTTCATTTCTCACGGGTAGAATTGACTACGATGGATTAGATCAATCAATTGTGGATGGTATTGGTCGTGCCACACAGGGATTTGGAAAACAATTAAAACAGGTTCAAACTGGCCGATTGCAGAATTATATGTTATTCGCATTGGTTGGTGTCATTATCATTCTGGTTATCCAGACAATATAAAGATTTCATAAAGGGATAAGTATGAATCATTTACTCAGTTGGATCATTTGGCTTCCGGTACTCGGCATGGTCGCCATTGCCTTTATTCCTCGAGACAAAACGGAGCTGATTAAACAGGTATCCGCAGCAACGACAGGAATACAATTGGCATTGGCCATATACTTATGGCGTATCTTTGATGCGTCCACCGGGTCGTTCCAATTCATGGAAACTGCCGAATGGATCCCATCATTCAACATTACATACATCCTGGGTGTAGACGGTCTCAGTCTTCCCATGGTGATTCTCATGGCACTCATTGGTTTTATCAGTGTGTTTGTCAGTTGGAATATCAATACAGCAGTCAAAGGGTATTTTTCACTCTTTTTACTGTTAAATACCGGAGTAATGGGTGTTTTTCTATCTCTGGATTTCTTCCTGTTTTACATCTTTTGGGAAGTGATGCTTTTACCTATGTATTTCCTGATAGGAATGTGGGGCGGCCCCCAGCGGGAATATGCTGCTATCAAATTTTTCCTTTATACATTATTTGGTTCAGTTCTCATGCTTATCGCAATTTTAGCCTTGTATTTTACTTGCGGTAATACATTTGACATGCTGCTCCTTATGGATACGGCCCCAACCGCTTTGAATGGTGTATTATGGTGGGGTATGAGTTCCATTAAGGTCATATGGGTATTGTTGTTTATTGGGTTTGCCATTAAGGTGCCCGTATTTCCATTCCACACCTGGCTGCCTTTGGCCCATGTGGAAGCACCCACGGCGATTTCCGTAATTTTGGCCGGTGTTCTTTTGAAACTGGGTGTTTATGGCATGCTAAGAATCAATTATACTATGCTCCCCGATGGCGTATTTTGGTTTGCCGGCGCTTTAGCCACGCTTGGACTCATTAATGTGATTTGGGGTGCCATGTGTGCCTTGGCTCAAAAGGATTTAAAGAAAATGGTAGCCTATTCATCCGTAAATCATATGGGATATGTTCTTCTTGGTATGGCAGCTGTGATAGCCGCTTCCGAAATGAATGGTGATAACCTCATTAGTGCCCAGGCTGGACTGAATGGTGCTGTGTTCCAGATGTTTAACCATGGTACAATTTCAGCCATGTTATTTATTTTGGTTGGTGTGATTTATGATCGGGCCCATCATAGGGATATTGAAGGATTTGGCGGGTTGGCATCCCAGATGCCCATTTATACAGGGTTGGTTGCCGTGGCCTTTTTTGCCGGCCTTGGTCTGCCGGGATTTAGTGGTTTTGTCAGCGAATTCATGATTTTCATTGGCGCATTTCCCGTTTTTAGAACAATTGTCATTATCTCTACCATCGGAATTCTACTCAATGCGGCTTATTTCTTATGGGCATTTCAGCGGATGTTTTTTGGTCCAGCCAATGAGAAATATAAAGATTTACCGGAAATAAATAAACGGGAACTGTTTACAGTGGTACCGCTGGCCTTGATTACCCTGTTTCTGGGGATTTATCCCCGCCCATTTCTGGATATGATTTCTGCAACAATGAATGTTCTTATTGAACAGGTTGTGTCCCTCGGAGGACTGGCCGGTGTTATGTAAGGTACCTGCATGAGTAATCTCAATAGTCTATCTCATTTCTGGCCGGAACTTATTCTGACTCTAACAGTGTTGACTGCCGTAGTCGCTGATTTGTTTTACCATAAAGATGAATCTCGAAAGGTGGCCTGGTGGGTGTTGGGTGGACTCGCTTTAACTTTATTCGCCATCCAAATGGGCGGGAGTACTGTGACAGATTTGTTTATGGGAACCATTGCACTGGATCCATTTTCTGAGTTTTTTAAAATATTGGTTTTGATTGCGACAGTATTAGTCATTCTCACGAGTTTTAACAGCAATGAACTCCAGGATTATCGCGTGGGTGAATATTACTCTATATTGGCTATTATGGTCTTTGGATTATTTTTAATGGCTTCTGCCATCGATATTTTGATGGTTTATCTTGCCATAGAAGTGGTCTCAATCATGTCTTTCTTTTTGGCGGGATATTTAAAAAAGAATCCACATAGTAATGAAGCATCTCTCAAGTATGTCATTTATGGTGCTTTTTCTTCCGGGATCATGTTATATGGATTGAGCATTTTGTTTGGATTAACAGGCACAACCAAGTTTGTTGAAATGCAGGCAGCTATTTCAGGATTGAGTCCAGATTCCAATTTGGCTCTCATTATTTCAGCCGTTTTCATCCTGGCTGGTTTTGGATATAAAATTTCTGCTGTACCGTTCCACTTTTGGACGCCGGATGTTTATGAAGGATCACCCACCACAATCACGGCTTATTTATCGGTTGCACCCAAAGCAGCAGGATTTGCCATGCTGATTCGTTTTTTCAATCAGGTATTTGGAGACAGTTCGGCATTGGTTTCAGAATCATGGCAAGCATTGAATCAAATCCCATGGCCTCAACTTATGGGTGTGTTGGCTGCGGCAACCATGACTGTAGGAAATTTGGTAGCCATTCAACAAAAAAGCGTGAAACGAATGTTGGCTTATTCCAGTATTGCCCATGCGGGATATATGATGATGGCACTCCCCCTCATGTCTAAAGCTGGCGTCTATGGCATTATGATGTACCTCCTCATGTATTTGTTTATGAATCTGGGTGCTTTTTTTGTAGTCATTTATATACAAGGAAAGACTGGCGGGGAAGATTTCGAAGACTTTAATGGGATGGGGTGGAAAATGCCATTTGTCGGCGTGGTCATGACTTTATTTATGTTATCCCTTACTGGATTACCCCCCACGGCAGGATTTATTGGGAAGTTTTATTTATTTGCCGCAGTGATTGAAGCAGGACCGCAATATTATTGGTTAGCATTTGTAGGCGTTCTGAATAGTGTTATTTCCCTTTATTATTATTTTCGTGTTGTGAAGCACATGTATTTTATAGGAGAACGGAGTGAAACGGTGGAAATGCCGGAATCAAACTTGGTGACTTTTGTACTTTTATCCCTAGCCATTCCGACCTTTATATTTGGATGGTATTTCGCACCAGTCGCGAATTGGGTGAGTGAATCTTTGGTTATTTTTCAAGGTATGTAATTCATTGAAAATGGCCATCAAAAGGGGAATCATTTTTGGCTGATTTAAATATAAAAAAGGGACACAATATCCGAATATCGGGTGTTCCTTCTGATGAAGTTCAAATAGGATTAAAACCCAAGACGGTTGCAATTCATCCTACCGATTTCCGCACCTTAAAACCAAAAATACTCGTGAAAGAAGGAGACAATGTAAAAATAGGCTCTCCCTTATTTAACTGTAAATCCCAGTCGAATATTTTTTTCCCATCCCCTGGTGGCGGCATAGTTACATCAATCCAATTTGGTCCTCGCCGGGTTGTGGAAAAAATTATTATTGAACTCAGCGAAATAGAGGAATCAGACTGCCATGATTCATTTCACGCAGCAGAAATACCTACCCTGAGGAAAGAACAGATTCTATCAGCCTTATTGAAAGGGAACTTGACACCATTCATTCGCCAACGTCCCTTTAATAAAGTGATTAACCCCATGGATACACCCAGGGATATCTTTATTTCCGGATGGAATACCGCACCTCTTTCTGTTAATCTTGATGTTTCTCTTAGACGGCGATTACCCCAATTTCAAGCTGGAATAAATATTCTAAAAAAATTGACATCCGGTGCAGTTCATTTATCTATCAATGAGAATACGGTTTCGAATACATTGTTAGAAGTGGATGGGGCAGAAGTGCATACCATCAATGGCCCCCATCCAGCGGGAAATGTGGGAATTCAAATTCATCATTTTTCACCATTGGGACTCAATGATTTAATCTGGACGGTGAATGCCCAAGACGTGGTTCGGATTGGGACATTTTTTCTTACTGGCAAATATGATCCAACTGTTTTTGTGGCAGCAGGTGGTCCTGGTATAAAAAAGCCAACCCATTTTAAAACACGAATGGGTGTTGAATTGAGTGATTTATTATCCGAAAAGCTAAATGAAGGTAAACAAAGAATCATTTCTGGTGATGTGCTTACGGGGAAAACAGTTGGGGAAAATGGACATTTAGGTTTTTACGACTCAACAATCTCTGTTATCCCCGAAGGCGGTGATCGTGAATTTATGGGTATGTTAAAACCCGGTTCATCTTCAACCCGTTATAGTTTAACCAACGCATTTACTGGATTTGGGAAAATGCTGTTTTCATTTAATACGCTTCAAAATGGAAGTGAACGCTACATGGTACCTATCAATGCGTGGGAAGATGTTCTGCCAATGGATATCCTGCCGAATGCATTATACCGAGCAATTCTTGTGGAAGATATTGAAGAGATGGAACAATTGGGAATATTAGAATGTGATGAAGAAGATTTCGCCCTTTGTTCTTTTGCATGCCCCAGTAAAATAGATGTAGGTAAAACCATTCGACATGGATTGGAATTAATGGAGAAAGATGGTTAAATGATAAAAATTCTTCGAAAAATTCTGGATGCAAATGCACACCGATTCGAAAATAATGGTGTTTTAGAAAAATTATATCCTCTTTATGAGGCAACCGATACCATCCTGTTTAGTACAGACGAAGTCACCAAATCAGGACCCCATATTCGCGATAGTATTGATATAAAACGGGTCATGATCCTTGTGGTGATTGCATTAATACCACTCTATATTTTTGGTGCCATGAATGTGGGTGTCCAAAACGGAATTGCCATGGGAGTTGAAAGAACCAATTGGGAGCAATTTTGGTTTGGCTTTGATAAAATTATACCCATTATATTGGTCGCATTTATTACCGGCGCATTTTGGGAAATCCTTTTTGCTGTGGTACGAAAACACCCCATTAGTGAAGGGTTTTTAGTCACTTGCGCCCTGATCCCATTGGTCATGCCCGCTTCAATTCCCTTATGGCAAGTGTCCATCGCAACCTCATTTGGAATCGTGATTGGTAAAGAAATTTTTGGTGGTGTAGGTATGAATATTTTTAATCCAGCATTGGTGGCCCGCGCATTTTTATTTTTCACCTATCCCGGTCGTATTTCAGGTGATAAAGTTTGGGTGATAGGGCCAGATGGTTATTCCGGTGCTACTGCCCTTGCAGTACCCGCAGCTGAGGTAAATCAACATGCGGTTTCACTCCTAAACGGCGTCACTCAGTTTGATTATTCCTGGTGGAATATGTTGGTTGGCTGGATCCCTGGTTCTATCGGTGAAACGAGTAAATTGTTGATAGTCATGGGGGCAATATTTTTGGCCATTACAAAAATTGCCAATTGGCGAGTTATGGCTGGATCATTAATTGGGTTGGGTGTCACAGCATATCTTACCAATTTGATGGCACCTTTTTCTTCCAATACCATGTTATCTCTTCCGGCTCATTATCATTTAGTGATGGGTGGATTTTTATTTGGAATGGCATTCATGGCGACAGAGCCCGTAACCGGGTGTCATACAAATCAAGGTCGTTGGGTGTATGGGATTCTGTTTGGTATGCTGACAGTTATTGTCCGTGCAATCAATCCAGCCTATCCGGAAGGAACTATGCTGGCGATTCTTTTACTCAATGCATTTGCATCATTGATTGATTGGTTTGTTATTCAATCCAATATTAAACGCAGATTGGCACGCTATGCGCAGTAATGCTTACACATTAATATTTACGTCGATTGTGACCATCGTTCTTGGATTTTTACTTTCCATGGCAGTGACAATTTTAAAAGAACAACAGGTTTTAAATATCGAGATTGATATTAAAAAAAATATTTTACTATCATTGGATTTTGCGCCTTCAGAAGAAAATCCTTGGACACCAGAAAGAGTTCAAGCCATTTTTGAAGAATATATTTCCAGTTTAGTTATTAATGCCAAGGGTGAAAGTATAGAAGGTAAAAAACCGGAAGATATCAACCCTGATGTGGAGGGGGATTTCCATCCAATTTATATCAAAACCATGGGTGGTAAAATTGACGGTTATACCATACCTATTTCTGGGAAAGGATTGTGGTCAACCCTATATGGATATTTTGCCGTGGAATCAGATGGGATGACAGTAAAGGGCATCACATTTTATAAACATGGTGAAACGGCGGGTCTGGGAGGGGAGGTTGAAAAACCCTGGTTTCAAAATAATTTTAAAGGGAAAAAGTTTGTGGATAATGATGGAAATTTAGTTGGGATCCAGACTATGAAAGGTGGTGTGGATGATACCTCACCTGAAGCATATCACCAGGTGGATGGCATTTCTGGTGCGACCATGACCGGCAAAGGATTAAATATTTTTTTGATGAATGACTTAAAAACGTATGAATCATTTTTTCATCGGATTAGAGAGAGCAAAGGTAAATAATGGCCTTATTGAGTAAGAAATCTCAACGGGCTCTCAATGATCCTTTAATGAATAATAACCCAATCACATTGCAGGTGTTGGGTATTTGTTCTGCGTTGGCTATTACGGTCAAAATGGATACAGCCGTGGTTATGACCCTTGCTGTCGTCGCCGTATTGTCTGTTTCTAATACGATTATTTCCATCCTGCGAAATTTAATTCCCAGTAAGGTAAGGATAATTGTTCAGTTGGCCATTATTGCATCCTTGGTGATTTTGACGGATGAGATCTTAAAAGCATATCTCTATGATATCAGTAAACAGCTAACTGTATTTGTGGGTCTGATTATTACCAACTGTATTGTTATGGGGAGGGCTGAAGCGTTTGCCATGCAGAATACACCGGTAAAATCCTTCTGGGATGGGTTAGGAAATGGTTTAGGCTACGGCATGATACTTATTCTTGTTTCATTTTTTAGAGAATTATTGGGCAGTGGATCCGTTTTTGGATTTCAAGTCATCCCAGATTCTTTTTACGCTGCTGGTTATGAAAATATGGGTCTTATGGTATTAAGCCCCGGTGCATTTATTATTTTGGGTCTCATTGTTTGGGTCCAACGAATTGTCGCAAAAATAGAGGAAGAATAATATGTTAGAACATTATATCAGCCTCTTAACCAAGGCAGTATTTGTCGAAAACATTCTGTTGGCATATTTCCTTGGGATGTGTTCTTTTCTGGCTATCTCCAAAAAAGTGGATACGTCTATTGGGCTTGGGCTAGCCGTTACGTTTGTGCTTACTATCACGTCACCTGCGAATTGGGCTATCCATCATTATTTCCTTGAAAAAGGAGCCTTAGCATGGGCGGGGTTTCCCGATGTGGATTTAAGCTTTTTAAACTTTATTGTCTTTATTGCTGTCATAGCAGCAATGGTCCAATTAGTAGAAATGATTTTAGATCGTTTTTCCCCAACCCTGCATCATAACCTGGGTATTTTTCTACCACTCATCGCTGTGAATTGTTCCATTTTGGGTGGTGCATTATTTTTAGTTGAACGGGATTATAATTTTTTGGAGTCAACTGTTTTTGGATTCGGAGCAGGATTGGGCTGGTTTTTAGCCATCATTTCTATGGCTGCCATTCGATATAGGCTACGATATTCGAATGTACCTGCCAAACTTAGAGGGTTGGGTATCACCATGCTTTTGACAGGATTGCTTTCAATGGCATTCAGGGCATTTTCGGGAATTGATCTCTAATGACATTAACAATCCTGGGTATTTCAGTATTTACGGGTATTATTCTAATATTGGTACTGATCCTTAATTTTGCTGAATCCAAATTGTTACCCAAAGGGGATGTAATAATCAAAATAAATGGTGATGATGACAAAGTAATTACCACCCGACCAGGGGGGACGCTTTTATCCGCATTAGCCAATGAAAATATTTTTCTTCCCTCGGCCTGTGGCGGAGGCGGGACCTGTGCCTTATGTCGATGTCAGGTGCTGGATGGAGGTGGAGAAATACTACCAACTGAGACTGGCTTCATCAATCGAAAAGATGCAAAAGACAACTGGCGTCTTGCGTGCCAAGTGAAAATAAAAGAAAATATAGATATTCATGTACCTGATGAGGTCTTTAATATCCGAAAATGGGATTGCAAGGTCCGCTCCAATAAAAATGTTGCCACTTTTATCAAAGAATTGATTCTTGAACTCCCGGAGGGTGAAATTCTTGAATTTAAAGCTGGTGGCTATATTCAGATTGATATTCCTGAATATAAAAATTTGAGTTTCAAAAATTTTGATATTGAAGATGATTATCATCCCGACTGGGATAAATATAATATTTGGGATGTCAATGCCAATAATGATGAAGATTGCTTCCGAGCTTATTCTATGGCAAACCATCCTGCTGATGGGAATATTGTCATGCTGAATGTACGAATTGCCACGCCGCCTCCAGCATTATGGAACGAAGTACCTCCTGGCATCGCTTCTTCCTATATCTTTAATTTAAAACCGGGAGATCATGTGACTATTTCAGGGCCTTTTGGTGAATTTTTTGCGAAGGATTCAGACCGAGAAATGGTTTATATCGGCGGCGGTGCCGGAATGGCGCCCCTACGTAGTCATTTGTTTGATTTATTGGACACGAAAAATACGGATCGAAAAATAACATTTTATTATGGGGCGCGTTCCTTGCGTGAGATGTTTTATCATGATGATTTTCTAAAGCTTGAAAGAGACCACCAGAATTTCAAATATACTGTTGCTTTATCTGAACCAATACCAGAAGATAACTGGGAAGGTGCTACGGGGTTTATTCACCAGGTTGCCCATGATCTTTATTTAAAAGACCATGAAGATCCAACTGAAATTGAATATTATATGTGCGGTCCGCCTATGATGGTAGATGCGGTGGATAAGATGCTTTATGATTTGGGCGTTGAAGAGGAAATGATTGATTATGATAAATTTGGTTAAACCAAATTTATTATCCAATTTTAGACGAGCCCGGCATATGTTGGGCTTTCTTTTTATTGCATTGTTTTTGGGATGTAGCCAGCCAAAACAATATATTGAAATTCATGGTAAAACAATGGGAACATCCTATTCTATTCGAATTGTTCCAAGTACAGATTTACAAATCGACAAGGAAGAAATTCAGTTTGGGCTGGATTTTTTACTGACTGAGATCGATCGACAAATGTCCACCTATAGGTTGGATAGTGAAATTTCGATTTTTAATTCACTGAGCAACAATGAAGCAATCCAAATATCAGATGAATTTGCAATCGTATTGAAACGCGCAATTTATTGGGGGGAAATAACAAAAGGTGCCTTTGACGTATCCGTATTGCCATCCATCTTGTTGTGGAGAAAGGGAAAACCCGATCGGGAATATCCAGACCAATGGGAACCGCCGACCGATTTGGAATCAGTTATGGAAATGGTAAAAGTGGATTTTAAAAAAATTAATTTAAACCAAAATAATTTAATAAAATCATATTTAGATCAAATGATTGATTTGAATGCCATTGCCAAGGGATGGGGAGTGGACCAGCTTTTTAAATATATGCGTGATGCAGGTATGAAAAATTTTATGGTTGAAATAGGTGGAGAAGTCCGAACCATAGGAAATAATATTAAAGGATCTCACTGGAAGATCGGGATTGATAAGCCCATGATTGGTACTGTTCCGGGAGAACAAATTTATTC
>JAPYOT010000100.1 GCA_029938045.1 Fidelibacterota bacterium
GGTTCCCGGTCTCCCAGTAGAGAATAATAATTAAATGTTTGGCCCCGCCGTTCGATTAATTCTTTTTTGGCATTTTTCACCGCTTCTGGATTGTTGTATAAATCAACCGCAGTGCCGGCAATTGTTTTGGCTGCGTTCATCATACCTTTCATACCGATACTCATCCCACCAGCCGCAACTGCCTGCCACGTATGGGCCGATGTACCGGGCACCCAAGTGGCGGTTCGCAATCCTGCTGTGGGTACCATCCAACTCACATCTCCTACATCGGTAGATCCCTTACCCCGGGTGAACTTATATGGCTGAACGGCACTTGCAGAGGATACCTCCAGGTTGGGATTTCTCAATGTTTCATGAATTTGATCTGCAAATACTTTTTCTTCTCGTGTATACTTCACGCCACCGACTGCGACCAAATTATCATACATAATTCTCTGTGCTACATCATTGGCCAATACAGGACGGTTTCCATGAATAATTTCATATTCTAAACGGGTCCCTGTACCCAACGCAGCACCTTCAGCCGTCTTAATGACCCTGACCCAGAGATCCTCAAGAATATCTACATTAAAGTCCCGAACGTAATAAAATACTTCTGCAAAGTCAGGAACTACATTGGGGGCATTGCCGCCGCGGGTGATAACATAGTGAATCCGTGAATCGTCAGGAATATGTTCCCGCATGAGGTTCACCATATGGTTCATGGCTTCCACTGCATCTAAAGATGAGCGCCCTTTTTCCGGGGCGCCGGCAGCATGGGCGGAATAGCCGTGAAATCTAAATTTAGCTGATCGGTTGGCCATGGAGGTGGATGTACTTGCCGTATTCCGATCACCCGCATGCCAGTGAAGAACCACATCAACATCGTCAAAAAGTCCGGCGCGGACCATATAAACTTTCCCAGAACCTCCTTCTTCAGCTGGTGTACCGTAGAGTCGGATAGTCCCTTTTTGTCCGGTTTTCTTTAAATAATCTTTTACGGCAATGGCCGCAGCTGTGGATGCTGTCCCAAATAAATGATGACCGCAGGCATGGCCGGCACCTTGGTTTTCAATTGGTTTTCTTACAGTAGCCACTTCCTGGGAGATTCCCGGTAATGCGTCAAACTCCGCCAGAATGCCAATAATCGGTTTCCCGGAACCAAATTCCGCAACAAATGCAGTGGGAATTTCAGCCACTCCAGATTCAATACTGAATCCTTCATCAGATAACGTTTCTTTTAGAAGCGCGGAACTCTTCTCTTCCTGGTATCCTACTTCCGCAAAATTCCAAATTGACATGGCAATTCTTTTATAATCTTTTGCACGTCTTTCTATTCTCTTTTTTACTTCTTTTTTATTTGTTTGAGCATAAGAATAAAAAGGTGTGAGTAAAATAAAGAATGCCAAAATAATGGTAATATGTTTTGAAAATTTCAATTGCATCTCCTATTAATTATTTAATGGGTTGTCCAACCGTTGATTCATCCAGCGATTTAAAATAAATAATGTAACAATCACCATAGCCCATTGCACAACACATGTAGCCACACTATATAAGGATGTGGGATCATACCAGTCATTGGGAGCATAGACTGTAGCAGAAAGCCACATCCACCAACTGAAAATTGTTATTCCTAAAATGGGGACCACATAACTAATGACTGGCAACCACCATTTTGGGAATGGCCAATCATTCTCACTTTCGGCACTCACTTCCTCCACTATTTTGGATAGGCCATATTTAATCACAGCGGCAGCCACAAAAATACCCGACAGCATGAGGGCCACACCCCAGACGAAATCCTGATTTCCTAAAATATCTAAATTCTGTGCCGATGGAATTCCCATCAAAAAGCAAACGCCAACAATCCAACCAACGGCGGTGGCGCGTTTTACTCCGAAATCGATGAGGTTCCGAACCGCCAATTCTAACATGGAAATCAACGAAGAGAACCCGGCAAAACTCAATCCAAGAAAAAAGAGGATGGCCAATGGTTTACCCAGAGACATTTTCGCAAATAGTTGAGGCATCCAGATGAAGGTCAACCCTGTGGCAGCGGGGCCGGATGATTTCATTACATCCAAAATCTCAGATTTCGCCATACCCATTTCATTCCCTAAAATAGAAAAAACCGTACTGAAAATCATGACAGCCGCCATAAGAGACACAAGGTTATTCCCAATGGCTACGGTGAACGCATTTTTGATGATGCCATAGCGCTTTTTAATATAGATGGCATAAGTGAGGAACAGCCCCCAGCCCGCGCCTGTATCCCATGCATTTTGGGTTAATGCTTCCAGCCAAATACGTGGTTCTTTCAATTGGGCCCAATCGGGCGTAAATAAATAAGTAATACCCGCCATTGATCCGGGAAGCATGAGCGCTCTCACAACGGAAATAAGCACAATCAGCAATAAGGTTGGAATTAAAATGCGATTCACTTTTTCAATCGAAGATACGCCCTTATAAATAGCAAAACCACCTACACCCATGGCAATGGCATGGAATAAAATAGGGAAAGAACTGTTTTGAAAATTATTCCAAATTTCCCAGGATGTTTCCGTTGTATTGGGAAGTGCGTT
>JAPYOT010000042.1 GCA_029938045.1 Fidelibacterota bacterium
TATTTTACACGACCGGAAACATCCCCAGCAAATAAGGTGGTAACAGCCAAACTGCTTATTATAGAAAAGGTTAATATTTTTCTCATTTTCATTCTCCTGATTAATATAATTATACTGTCTAAAAAAGCTTTCAAATTTAAAGGAAAGGAAGTCCCTAAAACAAGGGACTAACCATTACTTTAATTTAATAAATATTATATATAATAACAAACAGGATAAATGAATCCGAAAATACTTGTTATTATAATAATATTAATATTAATATTCGGATGTACATATCCTAATATAATGGATTTGTTGATTTAGTACATGGCATAATTGGGTAGGAAGTTTCGGTTAAAAAAACCCAATGAACTCCTTGGTTTGATAAATTGCCACTTACCTCCACTGAGGTTATAAAGCTTGGTGGAAAAGAAATTTTCTACCCCTGCCATGGCAATGTTTTTTGAAAAATTGGCTTTGATGCTCGATACAAATTGATTCATTGTTTTTATCGGAAATACTCTCTTCTCCATGCCTCTCCTTTTGGTTGCCTACAAAGAGTCTCCGGCATCGGTGAACAGAAAATATAATCTGCTATTTTACTTTGAATTAGTTTTGTGTCGAGTGTCATTTGGTCAATATTGAAAGAAGGAAAAATGATTAAAAAAATACATCATGTGGCTTATCGTTGCCGCAACGCTAGGGAAACTGTGGAGTTTTATCAAAATATGTTGGGCATGAACTTCACGTTGGTTTTTGCTGAAAATAATGTTCCATCGACCAAGGAACCGAATCCCTACATGCATGTTTTTCTTGACGCTGGAATGGGGAATGTACTGGCCTTTTTCGAGCTTCCCGATTCTCCCGAAATGGGGCGAGATACCAACACCCCGGAATGGGTACAGCATATCGCATTCGAAGTCGCCGATATGGAAACATTACTCGAAGCTAAAGCCAAAGTCGAGGCAGCGGGGCTAGACGTGCTGGGTCCCATTGACCATAGTCTTTTCAAGTCGATATACTTTTTTGACCCTAACGGTCACCGGCTTGAATTGGCAGTGAATACACCAATATCAAAGGAGGAAATGGAAAAGATTCAATCCTTGGCACCTGCCATGCTTGAAGAATGGGATCGCACCAAGTCTCCACCCAGGCAAACAGCTTGGCTACACGAAAAGGAACTGAAAGATAGTTGACCACAATGACTAATAAAAAACTAGTTAGGAAGGATAATTATGAGTGAAAACAATCCTTTAAATATGCGCGGTATTGAGTTTACCGAATTTGCAGCACCAGTAAATGGGCAACATAACGGAAGCTTTGCAGATCAAATGTCCGAGTTATTTTTTGCATTTGGATTTTCAAAATTGAAGAAACACGCCAACAAAGAAATCATTTATTATCGTCAAAATAACATCCACTTTTTGCTGAATTATGAAAAAAGTGGTTTTTCTTCAGATTTTGCCCAGAAACATGGTCCTGCAATTTGCTCCATGGGCTGGCGGGTCGAAGATGCTGAATTCGCATTGAATGAAGCCATAAGACGTGGTGCCAGACCAGCTGATGAAACAGTTAAGGATCTAGCTTATCCGGCCATTTATGGTATCGGCGACAGTCTGATCTATTTTATTGATCAATATGATGATAATAATTCAATCTGGGACAACGATTTTATTGGCCTAGATGATCCAATCGTAGTTGAATCTAAAGGGTTTTTAGCCATCGATCATTTAACGAACAATGTATATCAAGGCACCATGGATACCTGGGCAAAGTTTTACAAGGATGTATTCGGCTTTGAAGAAGTTCGGTATTTTGATATTAGAGGTCAGAAAACAGCACTTTTATCCTATGCATTGTGCAGCCCTGACGGTTCATTTTGTATTCCAATAAACGAAGGTAGGGACAACAACAATAATCAGATTGATGAATACCTGAATGATTACAATGGCCCAGGTGTTCAGCATTTGGCTTTTTTGACAAACAATCTGGTAGAATCCTGTGATTTATTAATAAACACCAATATTAAAACTCTCGATATCCACAAAAACTACTATGATACCGTTTTTACCCGGGTACCCTGGGTCCGTGAGAATAAAGAAAAGATCAAGGAACACCAAATCCTGGTGGACAGCCAGGCAGAAAACACTTATCTCCTGCAGATTTTTACCAAAAACTTGTTTGGACCCATTTTCATCGAATTGATCCAGCGCGAAGGGGATAATGGCTTTGGAGAAGGGAATTTTCAAGCATTATTTGATTCTATCGAAAGAGACCAGATGAAAAGGGGTGTAATATAATGCCCCTGTTGAGAGACAGGGTTTTTACCAATAATGAAATCGGAACATGGCAAACTGTTTTATCTACTCATGAAAAAACCAGAAAAGATCAGGTCGTGGATATCTTTCATAGCGGGTTAGCAACATTGGATATCGAGGCTAAAAAAATTCCACAGCTTTGGGAAATCAATGATACACTGGAAAAGATAAGTGGATTCAATGGGGTGTATGTTACGGGTCTTGAAGATGGAAAAAGTTTTTATCCCATGTTGGCCAAAAGATTATTTCCTGTTGGCAATTTCATCAGGAATAAAAGGGATTTGAGTTATACGCCTGAGCCGGATATGATCCATGACCTTTATGGACATATCCCTTTTTTAGTTGATAGGGACTATGCTCAATTCTGTCAAAAGATTGGTGAAACAGCATGCAGGTTTATCGATGATGATCAAAAGTTTCATCAGTTTGAACGGTTTTTCTGGTTTACCATTGAATTTGGCCTCATCAAAACAGATGACGGCCCCCGTGCATTTGGCGCCGGAATTGCATCGTCTATTGGTGAATGTGACTTTGCACTCAGTGGTGGACCTGAAGTAATTGATTTTGATATTGAACTTATGATTAATCAAGAATTTCGAATCGATGAAATGCAGAACAAGCTATTCATATTAGATAATAAAGAACAGCTTTATGGATGTGTTGAAGAACTGGTTCAGAAAGTAAATACTTGATAGGTTGAAATTGTTTAATAAAAATAAAATTAATACTCAGAGAATTATTTTACGATCGCTTCCAATCTTATTCACGCTCTCTTTTCTGTTGGCTCAAAATAAAGAAAGTGAAATTTTATATAAGGAATATTGCTCCGGATGTCATGGAATAGATGGAAATGGGAACGGAGATTATTCATACCTACTTTATCCAAAACCACGAGACTTGACCAATGGCGTATTCAAAATAAAATCCACTTCTGCCGGCAACCCTCCCACCGATCAGGATCTGTTTACTACAATTCACGATGGAATGCCGGGAACGGCCATGCCGCCCTTCAATTTTTTACAAAAACATGAAATAAAATCTCTGGTTGATATTGTGAAAAAATTCAGTTCAATGAATAATAAAGGTGTTCAAAAAATATCTGTACCGGATGAATTACCCGTAACGAATGAACTCATTGAATTAGGGAGATCAATTTATACAGAAGTTGGTTGCAATATGTGCCATGGGAATACCGGTAAAGGTGATGGATTGTCATCCCAAAAACTGGTGGATTCCCAAGGATATCCAATTATTCCAAAAGATTTTACCAGCGGTGTATACCTGGGCGGGGGAACAAATCGGGATTTATATTTACGATTTGTAGGAGGAATGGATGGAACGCCAATGCCATCCTACGGAAATCTGGCTGAAGTGTTAGGAAAGCCAAAATCCGAAGAGAATAAACTGGCTTGGGCTTTGGTTCATTATGTAAAAAGTCTGGAAACAAAACCAGATAATATATTACAGAATCAAGCAAAAGATAGAAAGCTGGCGGCCGTAAAGACAAGTCGATTTGTCAAACCCGATCAATTTATGGACGCTTCTTTTTCTTTATGGAATCGTGCTAAAACCTATTCCATTCCGATCTCCCGCCTATGGCAAAGTGACAATGTGAATTACCAAATGGTGAATGTGCAGGCTCTTTATAATTCAAAATATATTGCCATCAAAATGGAATGGGAAGATCAGTCCCAAGATCAAGAATTATATCGGGTACAGGATTTTCAGGATGGGGCGGCTATTCAATTCTCACTTGATGGAACCAAAGGATTTCATGGAATGGGGTCTGAAGATCATCCTACAGACATTTGGTTTTGGAAAGCAGAATGGCAAATGCGGACCAATGAAAAAACGGAATCCGATATTGTATTGGCTTACGCCAATCGGATCAGTGATTCAAATGTGAACACTTACCCCACACTCATGAATGATATGGCTTATCTCTCCGGAAGAGATGCAGGAAATATCAATTCTGAATTAGGGAAAACATCGCCTGTCGAAAATGTAACAGCAGTAGGTCCCCAAACGGTAACACCCTTTTCTGAAAATGAACAAAAGGTAATGGGTAATGGCACATGGGACGGACAAAAATGGCAGGTTGTATTTGTCCGCAAACTCCAATCCGATTCAGAACAAAAAGTGAATTTTAAGAAAGACAAATCCTCTCCCATTGCATTTGCGATTTGGAATGGCAGTGAAAAAGATCGGAATGGACAAAAAATGGTTTCAACTTGGTATGAATTAGAACTGAAGGATTAGTAATGAATAAAGACTCTATTAATAATGGTAAAGTCAATCCTGAAAATCAAAAACCACAAAACGGGATTAGCCGTCGGGATTTTTTAAAGGCCGGTACAGCTGGGTTAGGTAGCGCCGGACTTTTATGGTCCATGCCCGGAAGTATGTTTTTTCTGAAAGGTATTCCCGGGATTGATAATCCCCTGACCCATTATCCAAACAGGGATTGGGAAAAGATCTACCGCAACCAATACAAATTTGACGATTCTTTCACTTTTATCTGTTCTCCCAATTGTACCCACGAATGCCGAATGCGGGGCTTCAAACGCAATGGCGTTATGATTCGGACTGAACAAAATTACGATTCCCATAAAATTAAAGACCTTTACGGCAACCAATGCACCCATGCATGGAATCCACGGGGTTGTTCCAACGGATTCACTTTTCACCGGCGCATTTACGGCAGTTACCGATTAAAATATCCCATGGTGAGAAAAGGCTGGAAGCGATGGGCGGATGATGGCTTTCCATACCTTACGCAGTCGAACCGAGACAAATACAAATTCAATTCCCGCGGGACGGATACTTTGGTGAAAATATCCTGGGATAAAATTGAAAACTACATTGCCAATGGACTCATCAATATATCCACAACTTACAGCGGCGATATTGGGAAAAAGCGATTGCTGAAACAAGGCTATCCTGAAGAAATGCTCACCCATTGGGAAGGCGCCGGGACGCGCACTATAAAGTTGCGGGGTGGTATGGGTTTATTAGGTGTGATAGGGAAATATGGCGCTTACCGCTTCAGCAATACGTTGGCGTTGGTGGATCATCATGTTCGCGGCGTTAGCAAAAAAGATGCAAAAGCCGGCCGCAATTGGTCTAACTATACTTGGCATGGTGATCAGGCACCCGGTTTTCCATTTGTTCATGGATTACAGGCTTCCGATGTGGATATGAATGAAATGCGTTACAGCAAACTGTTGGTTTCGATTGGGAAAAACTTGGTGGAGAATAAACGGGCTGATAACCACTTTGCGGCAGAGATCATGGAACGGGGCGGAAAATTGGTGAATATTTCACCGGAATACGGCGCTTCGTCTTCCAAGGCTGATTATTGGCTCACCGTTCGACCCAATACAGATACTGCTTTATTGCTCGGTATTTCCAAGATCATTATTGATAAAAACTGGCACGATAAGAAATTCCTGAAAGAATTTTCGGACTTCCCCTTATTAATTAGAAAAGATACGCTGAAACGCCTGAAGCCGGAAGATTTTATTCCAGACTATAAAAACCAACTATCCGAAAATGGTCCCAGTTTCAAAATCCACGGCATGAAAAAAGAGCAGTATGAAAAAATTGGTGATTTTACCATTTTTGACAGGACGACCAAATCTGTCCAGCCGCTCACCCGGGAAGATATTGGCGAATTCCTGAAAAAGAAAAAAATTGATCCGGCGCTTGATTGGGATGGAACCATCAAAGATAAGGACGGAAATGAAATTGAAATATGCACCGTTTTCTGGGCGTATAAGCATATTCATTTAAAAGATTATGATCTCGATTCGGTGGTTGAAATCACCCATTCAAATAGGGAATTGATTCAACAATTGGCCAAAGATCTGGCCACAATCAAGCCGGCGGCGATCCATATTGGCGAAGGATTAAATCACTGGTTCCATGCTGTGGAAAATAATCGCGCCTGTTATTTGCCGGTGATTCTCACCGGAAATATTGGCAAGCGGGGTGCCGGGTGCCATACCTGGGCCGGAAATTATAAAGCAGGACTTTTTCAGGGATCGGCTGAAGTTGGACCCGGATTTAAAGGCTGGGTAGCGGAAGATCCATTTGCACCCAACTTGGATCCAAAAGCCACCGCAAAGGAATTAAATATCAAGGGTTATGCCCGGGGAGAAGAGCCATCCTATTGGAATGTGGGCGATTTCCCTTTGTTGGTGGATACGCCCAAATTTGGTAAAAAATCATTCACCGGCGAAACCCACATGCCCACCCCCACCAAAGCGATTTGGCATAACAATGTAAACCTGCTGAACAACGCCAAGTATCATTATGAAATGATAAAAAATACCAATCCCGGGATTGAAATGATCATCAGTCAGGATATTGAAATGACTGCCACCTGCGAGTATGCGGATATTGTGCTGCCGGCCAACAGTTGGGCGGAACAACAGACTTATGAATTAACTGCATCCTGTTCCAATCCATTTTTGCAAATCTGGAATGGCGGTTTGAAACCAGTTTTCGATTCCAAAGATGATGTGCTCATTTGGGCAAGTGTTGCCGAAAAGTTGGGTAAAATCCTGAAAGATAAACGATTCGAAGAATACTGGAAATTCGTGCTGGAAGGAAAGACGGAAATCTATATTGATCGTCTGTTGGACGGCAGCAACACGACAAAAGGTTACACAACCAATGATATCATGGATGGGAAATACGGCGAGCCCGGTTCTGCGCTCATGTTATTTCGGACTTATCCCCGGATTCCTTTTTATGAGCAGATCAAGGAAAGTACACCTTTTTATACGCCCACTGGAAGACTGCAAGCCTACAACGATGAACCGGAAATTATCGAATATGGTGAAAATTTCATCGTCCATCGGGAAGGTCCTGAAGCAACGCCTTATCTGCCCAATGTGATTGTTTCCAACAATCCGCTCATTCGTCCGGAAGATTATGGAATTCCTGCCAATGCCACTTCAGCAGAAGAACGGCAGGTGCGAAATATTAAACTTCCCTGGGAAAAAGTGAAAAAGACCAAAAACTTTTTATGGGAAGATGGTTTTTCCTTTTACTGCTTAACGCCAAAATCCAGGCATACAACCCATTCGAGCTGGGCAGTTACGGACTGGCATTTCATTTGGAGCAATCCCTTTGGCGATCCGTATCGAAAGGATAAACGACAGCCCGGCGTGGGTGAGCATACCATGTATATGAATTCTGATGCGGCAAAGGATTTGGGTATCGAAGATGGGGATTATGTTTATGTGGATTCGGATCCCCAAAACCGCCCTTATCGCAATTTTGATGTGAAGGATCCATTTTATAAAGTGGCACGGTTAAAAGTCCGTTGCCGTTATAATCCATCTTATCCTTACCATGTGATCATGATAAAACACGGCGCATGGATGGCCACTGAAAAATCTGTTTTGGCTCATGAAACCCGGGCGGATGGGCGTGCTCAATCCAAAGATACGGGATATCAGGCCAGTTATCGCTATGGTTCTCACCAATCCTTAACCTATGGCTGGCAGATGCCCATGCAGCAATTGGATAGTCTATTCCACAAAGCAAAAGCAAAAATGGGATTTTTATTCGGTTACGAAGCGGATAATCACGCCATCAATACCGCGCCAAAAGAAACATTGGTAAAAATCACATTTGCTGAAAAAGGTGGCTTGAAAGGAAAAGGGAAATTGGACATAGTTAAATCTGGTTTCACGCCAGGGAATGAAAATGAATTCATGGAAAATTATATTGCCGGAAATATCACAACCATCGGAGATGATGAATGGTAAAAGACTACGATAAAGAAGATCCTTTCGAAATGAAAGCGATGGAAATCCCCGGTGGAAATATAATTCATCAAGCGAAGGTGATGTCGGAAGAATTTCGAGATATGGGAACAACAAAAGATGAATTATTGACTATGTTTTCCAATCCTTTTTATGGTGGTTTGTTTATGGCTTATAGTCAACTTGGAAAGGAATCCATTGAAAAAATTGTTGGTCAGATTTATGAAAATATTCATGTGATAAATGGGCAGGAGAACTAAATGAATAAAGTCTATAATTGGCAAATAAACCGTGATATGAGTTATCCTTATGAAGGGAAATATCCAGAAAGACAATTTGCCGCCGTTTTTAATATTAATCGCTGTATTGCCTGCCAAACCTGCACCATGGCTTGCAAAAGCACCTGGACATTTTCCAAGGGACAGGAATTGATGTGGTGGAATAATGTTGAAACAAAGCCCTATGGCGGTTATCCCCAATATTGGGATGTGAAATTGCTCAACCTGATGCAAAAGGCTCATGACCGTCAAGACAAAACTATGACTTGGAACGATGAAGGTGAATATGATGGTATGACCATTTTTGAAGCAGCTGAAAAAGAAAAAACGCAAAATGGGCAATCCCGTGTTTTGGGCTATTTACCTGAAGATCATGAATGGACCAAACCCAATATTGGTGAAGATGTTTCGCCGCCCAAATCGACGAAGAAAGATAAAATGGGATATATTACCGATCCTATCAAACTGCCGGAACATAAGAGTTTCTTTTTCTATTTACAGCGAATTTGCAACCATTGCACTTATCCAGCCTGTTTGGCGGCTTGTCCAAGAAAAGCCATTTATAAACGAGATGAAGACGGTGTGGTTCTTATCGATCAGGAACGGTGTCGCGGTTATCGAAAATGTGTGGAAGCATGTCCGTACAAGAAAGCCATGTATAACGGTCAGACAAAAATTTCGGAAAAATGCATTGCTTGTTATCCCAGATTGGAAGGTCAGGATGACCATATTACACCCGATGGTGTTTCGGTAGAAACACGATGTATGGCATCTTGTGTGGGGAAAATCCGAATGCAGGGTTTAGTGAAAATGAATCAAGATGGATTGTGGACAAAAGATGAAGAAAATCCATTATACTGGATGATCCAAAAGG
Source organism: Fidelibacterota bacterium (assembly GCA_029938045.1). Taxonomy (GTDB): domain Bacteria; phylum Fidelibacterota; class Marinisomatia; order Marinisomatales; family TCS55; genus TCS55. Next base: position 9,230 of record JAPYOT010000042.1, read on the forward strand.
AAAAAGTCGCCCTGCCGCTCTATCCACAATTTGGGACTGAACCGAATATTTTTTACATCCCGCCAAGATGGGCGCCCAGAGCTTATTTGACCCAAATGTTTGGCCCGGGAGTGGAACAAGCTATCGATCGTTACACGGCGCCATCCCGTGAACTCATGGCGATTTTGCAACTTTTCCGTGCCCAACGAGAAGTGATCTATAAATACCAAATTAAAAAAGGTCCCAAGATTTATGAAAAAGAAGTCACACTTTCAGATGGTTCACAAAAGAGATTAAATATATACAACGATACGGTGATCGGTTACAATGAACAGGGTAAAGAATGCGTTCGCACCACAGTGGAAGAACCCATGTATGAACGGCCGGGCATTCATTTTAATTCAATTTGATATGGATACATTAACAAAACAAAGCCATCTGTTAGAAATACGTTCAACTCTTTATGGTACTGTGTCTGCACTGTTTTCAGATCCCGAAAGTGAAAAATTTGCCATGTTGTTCACACCCAAAATCCAAGGCTGTGTTCTGGATGCCTGTTTCCAAATAGAAGAGTTGGAGCATAGTGAAAAAACCACCTTGTCAAAATCTTTCCAAATGTTGATGTCAAAATTGGATGAAAAGAAAAAAGAAAATATCAGGAATGAATTTGTGAATGTATTTGGCCATACCCTGTCCAAGCAGATTGCTCCTTATGCATTGGAGCATTTAAAAAATTCCGATGTGTTTTTTCGCACCCAGAAACTGGCTGACTTGAATGGATTTTATAAAGCATTCGGGATGGAAGTGGAGTCCATCGAAAGAGCCGATCATATTTCTACTCAAACCGAGTTTCTTTCTTTCCTATTGCTAAAAGAGTTGTTAGCTCTAACAAATGAATTAGATGAAGAAAAAGAGATTTGCGAAACAGCATTTATTGATTTCAATCAAAATCATTTTTCAGATTGGGCCAAAATGTTTGCTGGAAATCTGGCTGATAAAATTAATGGTGACTTTTACAATTTGAGTGGAAAGTTTTTACACACTTTTATTGATTGTGAAAAAATATCAAAAGCCACGATTAATAAAAAATATGTGAAAGATTAAAAGATGTTTTGGCCCGTATATCCTTTTGATGAATTAAAAACCTTTGTATTTAATGCATTGGAGCATAATGCCAGTTATTATGACCATAATATAATGGGATTACCAGCAACATATCTTGATCCAAAAATGTTTCCTGCGGATGCGGATTTTCTTGAAAATGCACCATTCATTAAATCCTTTATAGAAAACCCAAATCATATTGGACTCCATACCTATGAAAAATCAATTTCATCATTTCAGGGTACACAAAAACTTGAATTAGATTTACTCCGGATATGTGCAGAAGAGATATTTAAAGCAGTACCCAACAACTATGACGGGTATGTTGCTTCTGGCGGCACCGAATGCAATATGCAAGCTGTTTGGATTTACCGTGAATATTATAAAAATGTTTTAGATGCGAAAAATGATGAAATAATTGTATTATTCTCGGAGGATACTCATTATTCTCTTTTTAAAGTTTGTAATATTTTACAATTGAATTTCAAATTACTGAACGTTGATTTCAATAGCAGAGAAATTGATTTTGAAAAACTTGATAATTTATTGAGCGAATTGAAAGCGGATGGTGTTAAATATTTTATCACAGTATTGAATATGGGCACAACCATGTTTGGATCTATTGACGATATTGATTCGATTACTCATTTATATAAATCTCATAACATTCAATTTAAAATACATGTTGATGCTGCATTCGGAGGTTTTATTTACCCATTTACCAATCCCAATAATGTCTTCAATTTTGAGAACCCAAATGTGGATTCAATATCAGTTGATGGGCATAAAATGCTGCAGGCGCCTTATGGTACAGGGATATTCCTTATAAGAAAAGGGTTGATTGATAATGTTTTGACTGAAGAGGCCAGTTATATAGAAGGACTGGACCATACGCTTTGCGGTTCCCGTTCCGGAGCCAATGCAATTGCCACTTGGATGATTATAAATATGCATGGATCAAAAGGTCTCATGGATCATATGGAACAATTAATAATAAAATCGGACTTTATTTGCAAATCTTTATCTGAATTAGATGTTCGGTTTTTCAGGAATGAATTCATGAATATTGTGACAATTCTTTCGGAAGATATTCCAAGGAGAATCTGTGAAAAATATACTTTGGTACCTGATATGCATAAAGGCCAGCCCAAGTGGTGGAAGATTGTTGTCATGGAACACGTAAACTGGCAATTGATAGATAAATTTTTACTTGATGTTGCTCAATGTAATAAAGATAATCTTGGTATGAGTTTAGCTTATGGATAAAAAGTTTTTTACCCAATGCTATTTATGTGACAAGATTATGAAAATAATAAAAATTACCATCAAATTAAACAATGCTTAAAGGATTAGATTTGTTTAAAGAATTAAACGACGGTCATGTAATAAAAACCATGTTTACAGAACATGAACATATTTTAACTATTTTGGATGAACTGCAAATTTTAAGAGAGCAATTATCATCACAGGATCATTCAAATAATGAAAAACTGTTACCCCAAATAAATCAATTTTCACTTCAATTAATTTCCGCTGAACCCCATCACCAACGGGAAGAAGATGTTCTTTTTCCGGCACTTGAATTATTGGGAATAATTGGTCCGCCACAAGTCATGAGGCAAGAACATGGGCTAATTCGAAATATGAAACATCAATTAAAAAAGGAAACAGTTGAATTTGGAAATAACTGGAAAGAACAGGTCAATTCACTCTCTTATTTAATTATTGAATTGTGCGACACACTTCGACAGCATATTCATAAAGAAAATCACATTTTATATCCCATGGCATTACAGGCAATCACAGAAGATTCCCAATGGGACAAAATGAAAATTAAATGTGATGAAATCGGTTATTGTTGTTTTTGTCCAAATGAATTGCAGGAATTAGTAAATAATTAACCAACAGCATATTTTAGATAAAAAATATTAATGACTAAAACTTCGAGATACTTCATTAAAACATCCTTCCTTTGCTTTGGGCTGGGGTTGGCAACGGGGTTTTGGCAATATGGCCACTTTGTATTTGGTTGGTTGGCACCATCAACACTCATTATGGCTCATACACATATTATTCTAATCGGAGGTGTGATGAATATGATTATTGGTGTAGCTACGTGGTTTTTTCCACGTTCAAAAAAAGGATATCGTTACTATAATCCCAAATTTATGTGGTTTCTTTATTGGATTTTGAATTTTTCTATTTTTACAAGATTCATTGTAGAAATACTTTCAGGATATAGGACATTAAACATACTGTTTATTGTCGGGTTTTGGATTTCATTTATACAGATGATTTCATTGGGTTTCATCTTTTTCCAATTGTGGGATAGAGTACGATCGAAGGGAAGCAATATTAGAGAACAATTGGGCAAATTATTTTAAATAGAATCAAAAAATCAAGAATTAAAAATATTAGGACAAAAAGACCTTAATAATGATTTTGGTTTATAGGTTTTGAATTGGTAACATCGCACTTCATGTTGTACTCAAAATCTGCCGAATACGCTATTCAAGCCATGATTTATCTTGCGGAAAACAAATCAGAAAAACCGGTTATGATTCGTGAAATTGCAGAAGCTTATGGTATACCTTCTCAATTTTTATCAAAAATTATGCAAACTTTAGTCAAGCAAAGATTAATTAAAGCAACCCGGGGACGAAAGGGCGGTATAAATCTTAATAAACCAGCTCGAGAAATTTATTTAAATCAAATTATTAATGCGATTGATGGACCACCGCCGGAAAAAGAACAATGTGTAGTAGGATTAGATTTATGTTCAGATGAAACACCTTGTCCCCTTCATGAACAATGGAAACCTATCCGTCTTAAACTAAGTAATATGTTGGATTCAGAGTCGCTGGATATCCTGGCAAAACGAGTGCTTTCAAAAAGGAAAATAATGCGCGGATAAAATCAAATGGTTTATATAAAAGTACAAAATAAATACAAATCTATGAATCACTATTGCCTTATTATCAAGGATGGTAACATAGAATAAATATTAGATGATTTAAAAGTCTTATATAATTCAGAGTCAATTACGTTATCCAAAGTGATTTTGTAAATATAAAAAGAGTTTTTATATAATGATTAAAAAAAGTCCATGGCGTTTGATGCAATGGCCATTGTTTTTTATCAGCTTAGCCGTAATTGTATTGTTGTTTAATGATTCGTTGGATTTTCTACCGATTATTTCGGATCAATTAGGAAGAAAAATATTTTGGGATATCATTATTGTATCGACTCCGCTGATATTTCTCCTTGTACCCGGAATATGGAGAAATATATGTCCAGTGGGACTATTATCCCTATTTCCAGATCATTATGGGTTCAGTATGAATAAAACACCCTCGCATACAACACAGAGTATTTTGTTCTATATTGGTTTATTTATTTTAATATCTTTCATTCCTCTTCGGCATTTTATTCATGAAGGTATTGTTGAAGCCAGTTTATTATTGATTGTTGGTCTGGCTGCAATCATTAGTGGTACTATTTATAAGGGAAAATCCGGGTGGTGTATCGGTTTGTGTCCACTATTGCACGTGGAAAAATTGTATGGTATGAAACCACTAACTTCGTTCAATAATGTTTTGTGTAACCCCTGCTCTCTTTGTGCGACAACCTGTTTGGATTTAAAGAAGAATGAGGGTTTCTCAAATTATACAAATTTAAAAATAATGGAAAGAGTAACTGTAGGTGGTTTCCCCGGATTTATCTGGGGCTGGTTTCAAGTGCCAGATTATTCCTATCCGATTAAATGGGAACATCTACTAAATGCGTATTTTTGGCCGTTAAGTGGATTAATTATTTCACTAATGATTTACGAACTTTTGAGAAAAGGAATTAAGGAGGAAAATTATTATTTCATCCAACTACTATTTAGTTTTATATCAATAACATCATATTATTGGTATCGATTGCCGGAGGCATTGGCCTTGAATGTCTCTGAAGGAACTTTGTTATTCATTGTCCGCGGTTTAATTATTTTATTTTTTAGCTGGTGGTTTTTTTTGAGACCCTATACAAAATCCCCCTGGCAAAGATTAAGCAAATCATAGTTATACAACAATTGGTAAAGGCCACACGATGGGGAAATGCTTGCGGGAGAACCGTTAGATGACTTGGCTAAACGGGTGATGGATAAACGAAATAAATAAAATGAATATTTAAATTCAAATGAATACATATTTAATTATTATGACTTTAATATTTGTTCATATTCAATGTAGAGCATTAAATTCCCCGACTGTTTTTGAATTCATTTTATGGAACACCTTGTATTTTTAGATTAATCAGGAATCATTAATGAGCACTGACCACCATAAAGAAAGTTTCTTGACGAAGTACATCTTCTCCACAGACCATAAAATTATTGGTCTCCAATATGGAATCACATCACTGGTGTGGCTCCTGGTTGGATTTACACTGA
>JAPYOT010000101.1 GCA_029938045.1 Fidelibacterota bacterium
CTGGTATTGAAGCAGGTGAATAAGAAGCATCATTAGTCCCATATCCTATGGCAGGTGAGTAGTTCTTTAAAGTGTAGTCATTCAGTACGGCATTTGAGAACATAGGATCCGTTTCAAAATTGGAATTATCTGTGTCAACAACGTCATTATTATCTGATATTTGTATGCTATTTAACCCCTGGATGATTGAGTTCTTTGCTTCAAATCTGCCTGCAGTATTTTGAGTGCCCCCAAAAGCAATCTGATTTGTTGCTGCATTATTCCAAAGAATGGAGTTGTAAAAATAAATTTTAGATCCATAATCGGGGCGAATGGTGGCATCGAGACCTGCTGTATTATTTGATATTGTTGTGTGATAAATATTTGCTGTCGACTGATAATAGGAAAAAATAGCGCTTCCATATTCAGTAGCAGTATTATTATATAAAACTCCATTGATGAGATTCAATTCCGCGTTTGGTCTATCAACGTAAATTGCGCCACCATTTTTAGATGCATTGCCTTCAAACAATGATCTTTCAATCCTTGGCTTTGCATCATAGACATATATCCCGCCACCTTTAGTGACTGCAGAATTCTGACTAATTAAAATATCATAGAGCTCAATTTCATTTGTAGATCTTGTAATATAAAAACCGCCACCATCACCAGTAGCAATGTTATTTGTTACCTTAGAATTATACATTTTCAGAAGACCTGTAGATTTTCCACCAACATATATCCCACCGCCGTGAAGTGCTTCATTTGAAATAATTTCGACCCTTCTAAAAACAGAATTAGCATTACTAAGTTTTACAGGAAGAAAAATACCGCCGCCAAATTTAGCTTTATTATTTTTTACCAGAACGCCATCAAATGTAACATCACTATTCATGTTGATATGAATGCCGCCACCATTACCAACATTGGATTCTCCGTTATTACTAATTTCTGAGCTATCAAGAATTGCATCACTGTGCTGCCCAAAATAAATACCTGCTCCATACAAAAAGGTTGTACCAGTAGAATTAGCATTATTTTTTACTGAAAGATGTTTTAATGTTGGACTCGAAGATATAGTATAGATGCCTCCACCATATCTTCTATTATTAATCATCAATCCGTTGCCATTTTGTAAGGTAAAGCCCACAAGTTTTGCGGCTGATGTTTCACCACCAATAAATGTGACTACTGATGCACTATCAGGATTAGATGGAGAACCACCATCAATGATTGTCTGAGAAACATAACTTTTATCACTGGTAGTAAGGGTAAGCGATCCTATGACGATATCCTTGCCTCTGAAATTGATGTTTTCAGCGTATGTGCCTACTGCCACCAAGATGGTATCTCCGCTATACGTATTGGCATGTTCAATGGCATACTGTATAGTCTTGAATGGGCTTCCAGATGAACCGTCTCCATTGGTATCCGATCCAGCAGTGGATACATTAATCTGGTCTGCTATTGCAAAAGTTAAACTGAGGATGAGAAAGATGATTAGTTTTTTTATAAACATTTATTTCAAGAATATTAGTTTTTTAACAGATTGAAATCCCGGTGTTTCCATCCGATAAAAATATATTCCGGATGCAATTTGTTTACCAAATTGATTTCTCCCATTCCAATTGACCGAATACCGCCCTGGGGCAGAGACCTGTTTTACGAGTGTTTTGATCTCTCGGCCCATTAGGTCATATATAATAATGGAGACGGGTCCATCCTCAGGGAGGTCGTACCGAATGGTAGTAATCGGGTTAAAGGGGTTGGGATGGTTTTGGTGCAGGGCAAAGATGGTTGGCAGAAATGTATCATAATCTAATTCTACATCATGGAATGACATGGGGTTGAACTGGACATGGGATGTAAGCGTATCACCATCATAAGCGAATGCAATTTTTTCACCAGCTTTAAGCCCGTCAATGTCCTCAGTGGTCACATCATCACCATAGACTGCCGAGTTCCGTAAATATCCACCTTCAATGATCTCTGCCGCACCGACAACATGGTTATCTTCGGAAAGGACCTTTACCCAATCCCCCACATTATATCGCCCAAGGATCTTTCCTTTGACAAACATAAAAGATGGATTGGGTTTGACCTCGGGATGCTTTACAGAATGGTTGGCTGCGATCTTTCCCGACGCACCACCTTGGGTCTGTGCCGGAAAGGAAAAGTTTGTAACCGCCGCGTTCACTTTTACCCAGTAGCCTTTGGTCGGCTTCAAAGTATTAAGTGTACTGGATTGCGGTGCATCGGGATCATATACCAGGGCACCTTGCGTAAAGCCTGTGACATACTGAAGCGTATTTGAAGCGATAAGGTTTTCAAAAGCTTTGTCCACAGCTAATTCATAATCAGGAGAATAGGCAATCATGTTCCATCCGGCAGATAAGGAAATTGTTTTATCGGTTAATGCCCTGCCTCTAAAAAAGATTTTATTCACCGGCCCGTTTAATTTTAGATAATAGCCTTCTTTGCTGCTAATGGAGGTCAATGTAGAGTAAGGATCCCCAGGCTTAAAATATCCGCTCGGACTGGAAACA
>JAPYOT010000102.1 GCA_029938045.1 Fidelibacterota bacterium
GCGATATCCGGATCCCAGTAAGCGTCTCCGATAAGATGCTTCACAAAGTATTCCGCACGTAGCCAATGCCAATAATCACCCATATCTCCATACCCATGGCGCTGTCCGGGGAAAAGAAAGAAATCAAATCTCTTATTGGCCCGGATTAAGGCTTCGGCCATCCTCAGTGTACCCGCCATATGCACATTGTTATCAATGTCCCCTGTGGTTAACAGCAGATGCCCTTTCAGATTATTGGCCAAGTCTGAGTTTTTTGCAATATCATATTCAAAACTGACCCGACCGGAATCGTCCACAACCTCCTTAATACCATGATGTTTCTCGGACCACCAATTATTATACACATCATTATTATGATTTCCAGATGAAGAAACAGCCACTTTGAAAAAATCCGGATAAACGAGCATGGCCGCTGTAGACATAAAACCACCTCCGGAATGACCATATATGCCCACGCGATTTATATCGATGAAGTTATGGCGGTCAACTAATTGCTCAATTCCGGCTTTTTTATCTGCCAGACCGTAATCACGCAAATTGCCGTAGCCATAATTATGATACCATTTAGAACGAGCGGGATGACCTCCGCGGTTGCCAATGGTAATCACAATAAAACCGAATTGGGCCAGAGAAGTTGTGCTGTGTCGAAGCTGCGTGAAGGATTTAGCCACGGCTTCAGTTTGGGGGCCGGGGTAAACATAAGCAACAATGGGATATTTCTTTTGGGGATCAAAATCAAAGGGTTTGGTCATTACCCCATAAATATCGGTAACACCATCAGCAGATTTCACCTGAAATGGTTCCGGGTATTGAAATCCCGCCGCCATAAGTTGTGATAAATCCGCTTTTTCCAGATCCAGCATTTTCTTGCCATTGGTATTATAAAGCGCTGATTTAGGAAGAGTATTGACCAAAGAATAATTATTGACAAAAAACCGGTTGGATTCTCCCATAGAAGTCCGGTGATCAAAATTGCCCTCATTCAATAACTTCATTCTGGTTCCATCAATAAATACACTATAGAGATGCTGTAAATAGGGGTCTTCATTTTTTTCTCGCCCATTAGCCATAAAGTAGATAGTCTGTTTACTTTGATCGATCCCCATTATCCTTCTGACGGAAAAAGGACCGCTAGTAATTTGCTGTTTTAGTTTTCCATTTTTCCCATAATGATATATATGTCCCCATCCGTCCCTTTCGGACCACCAGAGCATATCACCTGACTTCAGCAGTTCTAGCCTTTGCAGTTCAACATAGGTATTCAATTTTTCTTCAAAAAGTACTTTCACATCACCTGTTTCTGTATCAGCTACACACACATCCACTTTATGCAAATCACGGCTCTGTCGATAGAAATATAGTTTTTTTGAATCTTCAGCAAGCCATACCGTTCTTTTGGGTTCGTCGCTATCAGGATATCGGAACTGCCGACCGGAATGAATGCCAACCCGCTGGTCTTTAAATTTATTTATATCAAGTACTAACACACTTTGGGTATTCAAATCATAAATCCCAATCTCATATTGAGCCACATCTTTATCACCGGCCATATCGTATTTATATGTTTCCAGTTCGGGTCGTTTATTCTTCACGGAATGAATTACCCATAATTCTTTGCCCTTTCTCCGGTCACCGCGAATAAAGGCAAACTTTTTGGAATCTTTAGCCCAATAAATTCTGGTCTGTTTGCGTTTGTCCTTATTTTTTTCCCGCTCATCATCCGTGTCACCCCGTTCGAAGACTGCATAGCCGAAATGTTTTTCTCCATCGTGTGTTAACTGGATTTCATTTACTAATACCTTCTCAATGGCTTTCTCGGCTTGCTTTTCATTCTTGCCCCGCCCCGCATCTAGTATCTTTTTATAATCTTCAAAATTCATCATATAGAGGTTATGATTGCGGGCAAATACAATCGACTTGCCGTCTGGTGAAACGTTGGCCCATTTGGGATGTTCGTCCGGCGCTTCCCAGTCCTTTAATTCCCTTAATGTTTGGGTTTTAATTTTATATTCAAAATGGAAGGTGATTTTCTTGGGTTTCTTTTTCTCTTCCTGATCCTTCTCCTCTTCCTGGTCTTCCTCCTCTAATTCATCCTCCTCTTCCTTTTTTTCTTCCTCATCCTGGGAAGATTTCACCTCAAACTGAAGGGTGTTTTGATCTATAAATTTTATTTTTTCTATAGGTAGATGCTGCGCATCCCATGGATCAAGGGTAATGCGGGTCAATTCAGCGGCTATTTTATCATTGTCAAATATTTGTTCCTTTTTACCTCTTATTGGATCAACCACATAAAATGTTTTTCCTTCGGATGTCTCCCATTCATACCAAAAATTTTCTGTCCCTTCAATCCATTTGGGATTTATAGATGTACTGTACATGAGCTTTTTAATTTTATAGGGTGCAAATCTTCCTGCTAATTGATAATTGGCTTTCCTCGCCAAATTATCCTCACCTGCCATTAATGGCATTATTAAGAAAAAGCACAGATAGCCCATTGCATATCTTTGTTTCATTT
>JAPYOT010000004.1:0-9626 GCA_029938045.1 Fidelibacterota bacterium
AAAGTGGGCGTGATTAAATAATGAAACTTCGTTTCATATTATTCATATCCTTTGCTTTCGGGCAAGTGAGTTACAACCATCCCGAACTGGACTGGCAAACCATTGAAACAGACCATTTTCGGATTCACTTTTATTCTGAGACAGAGCAGTCCGCAAGAGAAGGGGCAACTGTGGCAGAGCGGATTTACCCATTTGTCACCAATCTATACCAATATAAACCATTCGATAAGACGGACATTATATTCACCGATGTGGATGATATATCAAATGGTGCCGCTTATTTCTACGACAATAAAATTGTCATTTGGACCAGCCCGCTTGATTTTGAACTTCGCGGTTCCCACCGTTGGCTACAAAATGTAATTACCCACGAATTCACCCATATTGTATCCATTCAGCGAGCGCAAAAGTTTGGAAAATTTATCCCCGGCGGATATGTTCAGTATATCGGCTATGAAAAAGAAAAACGACCGGATGTGCTTTATGGATACCCCAACACGCTGGTGAGTTATCCACTCCCAGGGACGGCCATACCGCCGTGGTTGGCAGAAGGGATAGCTCAATATATGTATCCCGGTGCAGATTGGGATAACTGGGACTCTGTTCGGGATATGATATTACGAGATAGAATTTTGAATAATAAAATGCTCTCGTGGCGAGAGATGAATACATTCGGCAAAAGTGGAATTGGGAATGAATCAGTTTATAATGCCGGATTTGCATTGTCCAGATATTTGTCTGTGAAGTATGGTTCTGAATCATTAAAAAAGATTATGGCTTCTTTGAGCAAACCCATGAATTATTCAATTAATAAAGGCATGAAAGACGGGACGGGAAAAGATGGAAAAAAAGTGTATGATGAATTTGTAACTGTATTAGAAACGCGATATGAAACGTTAACACAATCTGTCTTGGAGAATGAAGTGAAAGGGCGCATCATTCAAAATAACGGCTCAGCAAATTTATTTCCAACGTGGAATGAAGACGGTTCAAAATTAGCTTTTTTGTCGAATAAAGATCACGATTATTTTGGCAGTACAGATTTGTTTATTTACGATATGAAAACGAAGGATTTGAAAAAAATCGCCAAGGGTATTTATTCGAAACCTGCATGGAATGGAAATGTCATTTATTACTCAAAAAAGGCGATGAAACCCAATAAAGTAGGATCGAAGTACTATGATCTTTTTGAATATAATTTTAGAACAAAAAAAGAATTCCAAATCACCCGGGATGGAAGAACATTTTCTCCAGTGTTTAGTGCGAATGATAGTGCATTATTTTATTTATCAACGAAAGATGGCACCCAAAATATTTTTAAAATAGATCTCAATTCAAAATTCACAGAACAAATGACCCGTTTTAATAATAGAGAAATATTGGGTGGATTAAACTATGATTTGAAAAATAATCGATTAATTTATGATATAACCACTAATCATTTTAAGGATATTCATTACTTATCTTTAGCAGATAGTACATCAGGTGGTATGATGGAAAATGCGTTATGGGATGAGCGTCAGGCAGATTTCATATCAAAAGGAATGGTTTACAGTGATGACCGGTCCGGGATTTTTAATCTTTATTTTATTGGGAAGGATAGCCAAGGTTATTTAACAAATGTCCCCGGCGGTGCTTTTATGGCTGATGTCCATAAAAGCGGTAAAATCGCCTATTCATTATTTGAAAACGGTGCATATAAAATTGCAATATTAGATTCCATTTCAATGATGAATGATTCAAATGTGGGCTATACACCGCTTTACTTTCAACGAAATAAAAACTTATCGTCTCCCATGAAAGAAAAGATTGATATAGGTCCATCCAAATATAAAGATCACTTTCCGCCCATGTTTACCATGCCTCGTGTCACCATGGATTATGGCACTTTTAAACCGGGGTTCTATTTTTATTCATCGGAAATATTAGAAAAAGTATCTCTAATTGGAGGTGCTTCTGTTAATCGATCTAAAGATTTGGATTTGTTTTTTTTATTAGAGTATAAACATTTATACCCGACATACTTTTTTGAAATGTTTTACCTCACGCGAAATACAGAAGAACGAACTGCCTATTCCGTGTATAATTTGGATAGTAATTTAAAATTTAGATTGATCGAATTTCGTGGAGGATCACGCATTCCATTTTACGGATCTAATTTTGAATTATTTGGAAGTTGGTCTCGCTACCGCGCTTCTATTAAAGATGAAGTGGTCGGAAAGCCTCAACTCCAATCCGGTTTTGGATATGATTATTTCTTGGGCAATAAAGCAGGGGTAAAGTGGTCACTCAAGCAGTATAAACAGCGCATAGATCAAAATATCAATCCAGTGGGTTATGAATTGAATGTGAATGTGGCCCAAGAGTGGAATCAATTTATTGAAGGTTTGGATTTGTCCGAATCAGGTACCTTAATATCAAAGTTTAATAAACATAATCTGGTTCGATCAGAAATAAATGGAAAATATTTATGGGAGATTCCCAAAACAAACCGATGGACGCTTTCCATGGGAGGTCAAGTTGGTTGGATTTCTAATACTTCTGCTGATTCATTTTTCCACTTTTTTGCCGGAGGTATGCCTGGATTGAAGGGATATCCATTTTACAGTCTTGAAGGCACCAATATGGCCATTGGAGAACTTGGATTAAGAATTCCCTTGTTTCGTGAAAAACATATTTCAATGGGTTGGTTCATGCTTCAACACGCCACCATTGGTTTTATCGGTCAATCAGGAGATGCTTGGAACCGTGTTATATCTTCATTTAGCGCGAAGCATTCTGCAGGAATTGAACTGAGGTTCTCCGGTTATTCTTTTTATAATTATCCCACATCTATCGGCTTGGAATATCACCGAGGTTTAAACAAATTCAAAATGGATATTGGAGATGGAAATTCTATACAATATGGCGGAGAAAACCGAATGTACTTCACGGTTTTATTCGGATTTTGAAATGAAAATAATCGTATTAAAAATATGTTTTTTATCCATTGGATTTTCCCAAATAAATCCATTTGAAGTTTCATATTATTCAGTTCAAAAGGATTCGGTAGGTATTCCTGCACCTGCCAAGGCTATGTTTAAATCATTGCTTATCCCAGGATGGGGGCAAATTCAAAATAAAGATCCATGGTGGAAGCCCGTTCTTTTCGCAGGACTGGAGACAATTGGGTGGATTTCTTCAAGCCGTTATGGCAACCGTGCTGAGGATATTCGGAGCGAATTTGAAGCGTTTGGCGACATTCATTGGGAATTAGAACGATGGTATAGCAGAACTCAAACTATTTTTCCGGACCGTTGGCAGGGCATTCTTATTGGGACCCATAAGCTTGGGTTAAAAATAGGTGGCAATTATTATTATACTGATCAATTAACTGAATTATTAAACCGATATTCCTGGTTGGATATTTCGGTCATTCGCGATAGAGATTTCTACGAGAATATTGGTAAGTACGATCAATTCGTTGGCGGGTGGGATGATACGTACGATGATCCATTTGATTCCGCAGGTAATTGGTGGACGGTGCAAAAAGGTAGTGTAGAGTCAATCATACTCACTCAACAAAAAGATTATTATCGCGATCTTCGACATCAGAGTAATTTATTGAAACATTATTCTCGCTATGCCGTTTCGGTGGTGATGTTTAATCATATTGTCAGTGGATTGGATGCAGCGTGGATGGCCAATAAAAAGGAAAAAAATCTCCCGGGATTTCACCTGAATTATGATCCGCTAAATAAGTGGGGAGTTGGGGGTGTGGAAATCACTTTTACGTGGTAAATTCCTCGTTCAAAAATTGAAAGAAAGAAAAGATTTAATGCGTATTGCAGCAGTTTTTTTATTGTGTATGGCAATAGCCTTTACCGGGTGTGCCGGAAATAAACCAATCCGAGACATTGACTATGAGGCAGAGTTTGATAAAGGAAAAGCCGCCTTTAATAAAAAGAAATATGTGAAAGCTCAACTACTCTTTAATACGGTAGTGATTGGTGCATCCCATACGGAATTGGGAGATGACGCCCTCTTTTATCTTGGAGAGTCCCATTATTTCGCCAAAGAATATATTTTAGCCATTTCGGAGTATGACCGCTTAATCCGCAGGATGCCTTTTAGTTCATTTGTGGAGCTTGCTAGGTATCGGATCGCGAAATCGTATGTCATATTATCTCCTAAATATTTTCGTGATCAAACCTATTCTGATAAAGCATTGGGAAAATTGCAAGAATTTATTGATGACTATCCAGGATCTAATCGGATTTCGGAAGCAGAAATTGATATTAGAGAATTGAGAAATAAAATGTCTCGTAAAGCCTATGAAACAGGTATTCTTTATATGAAATTAGAAGAATACAAATCTGCTTTGATTACATTTAAGCAAGTGACTGATTTGTATTATGATACGGATTTTATTGACCTATCCCATTTGAAAATTATCGAATGTCATTTTCAAAAGGGAGAAATAGATGTAGCCAGGGCACATTACGATTTAAAAAGGAAAAATGTTGAAAATATAAAAATGGACGATCTCGTTGACGAATGGTTTATTCGAGGTGAAGTTATTGACAGGATTGAACTCGAGTGAAAACCTGTCTATTTGGCGGTACCTTTGATCCGCCCCATTTTGGGCATCTAATTGTGGCGCAAACCATTTTTGAAGCGGAACATTTTGATAAAATAGTATTTGTTCCTGCTCATATTCCACCGCATAAAATGGAACGAAAAATTTCCTCGGTTTCACTTCGCCTTGACATGTTAAAAATGGCCACAATGGATAATCCTAATTTTGAAATATCCGATATTGAATTAAAGCGCGGTGGTATATCCTATTCGTTAGAAACTATTCAGACGTATAAAGAACAAACCGGATTGGGCGGGGAGGATTTGTACTATTTGATTGGTAGTGATTCCCTTAAACAGTTTCAGGCGTGGCAAAATCCAAAAGCAATTTTAGAAGAGTGTCAGTTAATTGTGGCTATCCGTCCGGGATTTCGTCCTAGTGATATACCAAACTGGATTCTGGCAAAAGTACAGTTTGCCAATATTCCTCGAATCGAAATTTCCTCAACGCAAATTCGTGCCCGATGGGTTGAGGATAAAACTATCCGTTATATGGTAACTCAGCCAGTCTGGACATTTATTAATAAACATAATTTATATTAGATTTATTTTGGAAATGTATAACATATCAAACCTTCTCAATGCGCCTGACCTCTCTTTTTCTCCTATGCTGTCACTACGGCGGACAAGAATTTTCCTCTATGACAGGGGAAACACAAATATGTACTATATCCCCGTTGGTTTAATAATATGTTAACAAGTATAATTTATTTGGCCGTTGGTTCAGTTATTCTGTATTTCGGTTCAGAGTGGATCGTAAAAGGTAGTGTCAGCATTGCAGATCGCTTGGGCATTTCACCGTTAGTGATTGGATTAACCATTGTTGCTTTTGGTACGTCCTTACCCGAACTTATTGTGAGCATTATTGCAGCGATAGAAGGTAGTTCTGAAATTGCCGTTGGGAATGTGGTGGGTTCAAATATTGCAAATGTTGGTTTGGTCTTGGGATTAAGTGCAATCATTTTCCCCATATCAATTCACTACAGTCATCTCAGGCGCGATTTATTTATCTATTTGGGTGTATGTGCTTTATTTATTCTATTTGCATTTGATGGACGTATAAGCCGTTTTGAAGGAATGATATTTTTTATCAGCCTTATTTTTTATGTGTTGATGAGTATTAAGCATCCCAATGGAGAGAAGTCTGGTTCTGAAGAGGGTGCCACAGAATCATTGGGGCGATTGGCTGCATATATTATCGCAGGTATAGTTTTACTGGCTTTTGGTGCCAATCTATTTGTGGATGGAGCTATTTTTCTGGCGAGATTATTAGGTGTTTCCGAAATTACCATTGGAATGAGTGTGGTAGCCTTTGGTACATCCCTACCAGAATTAGCCACATCTGCAATGGCAGCATACCGAAAGGAGAGTGCCATATCCATTGGTAATATTATTGGTTCTAATATATTCAACATTCTATCTGTGTTGGGGATAGCATCAATGGTTCAGCCATTGGATTCTCCAAAATCAATCATGCATTTGGAAGTGCCCATGATGATTGGATTTGGAGTTGCCATGATTCTTATTGCAAAACTTTCCCAACCTATAAACAGGTTTACGTCATTTTTACTCTTAGTGGGTTACCTTAGTTTTCTGTATCTCCTGTTTTAACCATGATTAAAACAGATTAGATTTATCCCATGATTCGACTAGATAACGCATCATATTCCTATACAAATGGCAGTGGCATCTCGAATATAAACCTGACAATCGGTGATGATGAGTTTGCATTCATCATTGGTCCAACTGGTTCCGGAAAGACTACACTACTCCGAATGGTATACATGGATTTGTTGCCACAAGTGGGAAAGGTGGTTGTAGATGAATTTGATTCTAAAATAATTAAATCGAGAAAAATTCCGTTTTTACGTAGAAAAATCGGTATGGTTTTCCAGGATTATCACCTGTTAGATGATCGGAATTTATTTGACAATATCGCCTTATCATTGCATGTTTTGGGATGGGCAAAAGATGAAATTGTTGATCGTGTTACGGAATCCCTTGAGGAAGTTGGGCTTGATGGAAAAGACGATCGTTATCCGGAAGAATTATCTGGCGGAGAACAGCAGCGTGCCTGTATCGCCCGAGCATTGGTAAAAGACCCGGATATTATATTAGCAGATGAACCAACAGGAAATTTGGATCCGGTTACGTCTTTTGAGTTGATTAAATTATTGGAAGAGGTCAATCGAGAAGGGACTACCATAATCATGGCCTCTCATGATTACAATTTGATTAAAGGCCGAGGGCACAGAATAATCGAAATCCAGGATGGAAGTGTGAGGCAGTCTTAATGGATAAAATGATGTTCCTGTTATCTGAGGGGGTCAAAAACCTTTGGCGCCATAAACTCACTGCTTTCACAGCAATTTTTTCAATATTCCTCACTTTATCGGTGGCGGGATCATTGATGATTGTAGGCCAAAATACCAATAAGATTATTGAATATCTTCGTGGTAAATATAAAATTGAAGTGTTCTTTAATGAAAATGTATCTGATAAGCAAATTGCTTCCGTTGTAGAGGAGTTCAATAAAATAAATGGCGTTCGATCTACAACATTGATATCCAAAACTGATGCAGGAAAAATATTCAAGTCTCAGTTTGGCGAAAATATTTTAGATATTGTTGGGTATAATCCATTACCCGCCAGTTGTGTTGTGAATGTGGTGCAGTATCAAATTGAAAAAATGAACATCATGCCCATTGTAGAACGCATAAAAAGCTATCCAGAAGTGGATGAAGTACAATATCAAGGTAGACTCATATATCGAATCGAAACATACTATCAAAAGTTTGTTAAAATAATGACAGTTTTACTTATTTTGATATTGATTATTTCAGTATTCATTATTTCAAATACGGTTCGGTTAACAATAATTGCGAAAAAAGAACTCATTCAAGCATTGCAATTAATTGGTGCAACGCGATCATTTGTAAAAGCACCCTTTGTTATTGAGGGAGTTTTCCACGGTTTGATAGGAGCGATTTTAGCATCGGCATTATTAATCGTCGGTTTAGAAATTGGCTCCGGTATTACAGATTCCGTCATCAAATTAAAAATTCAATACAGTCCGTTTATTCTTGTTGGTATATTATCATCTTTGAGTGTTGTTATCAGTTTTTTAGGAAGTAGTCGGGCCATCTCAAAGTTTTTAAAATAAAAAACGATTCACCTCTTGACTGATGAAAATTAATCCATCTAATTTTACCAACTATGTTATCTATTAATATTCCAGATTTGACGGATAGGGAAGCGACCATACTTTCTGCTGTTGTTGAGTGCTATATTGAATCAGGTATCCCGGTTTCTTCGGGATACCTGACAAAAAACTGCGGTTTGAATATTTCTTCGGCAACGATAAGAAACGCCATGTTTTCTCTTGAACAAAAAGGATATTTGACTCATTTACATACCTCTAGTGGCAGAATCCCTACTGATACAGGTTATCGCTTTTACGTGAATATAATTCAGGAATACCAAGTATTGGATAATCAGATTTCGGAAAAAATAGAACAGGAATTGTTAATCATATCTAATAATGTGGATGAATTATTAGATGCCACTGCATTTATGCTTGCAAAGGTTAGCCATATGTTTGGCATAATATTGGTTTCCGGATATCAAAAAAGCATGCTATCGGACATTGAATTGGTTGTGCTTGAAGGGAATCGTGTCATGCTTGTATTAGCCATGGATACTGGATCCGTAGAATCTATTGTGATGAACCTAAATTTAACCATTCAGCCAAAATTAATTCATAAGATCACCCGCATTTTGAAGGAAAGACTAGTGGGGTTCTCTTTAAAAGAAATTCAATCCACCATAAATAGGCGCTTAAATGATACAGAAATGTATTCCCATGAACTGGTACAAATCTTGATAAATAATAGTAATAAATATTTTCATATAGATAATAATAAATCCATATACACCTCATCAACTAATGTATTACTCGACCAGCCTGAATTCCAAGACATATCTAATTTTCAACGCATTTTACCTGCGTTAGACAAAGCATATTTAAATAATCATTTTAAAATAAATTTTACGGATCAATCGAATCAGACACTCATTGGAAAAGAAAATGAGGATGATTTGTTAAAAGATTGTGCCATTATCACTACCCAGTTTGACAGTGGACTTATTAAAGGAAGAATTGGTGTTGTAGGACCCAAACGTGTTCCATATATATCTGTCCAGGCCACTCTGGAAAAATTTGCGGAGATAATTCATAATGCCCTCTAAAAAGATAGATAAAAAGTTAAAAACGAAACCAAAAGCAGCAAAGATTTCCCCAACAGCTAAGCTCAATGAAAAAATAGATATATTGAAAGCCGAATCGGAGATTCAAGGTGACAGGTATTTACGATTAAAAGCTGAATTTGATAATTATCGTCGGCGAAAGGATAAAGAATTTATCAGTTTGTTGAAATATGATGGTGAATCAGTCATAAAACAATTTTTATCTGTTTTAGATGATTTAGAGAGGCTAGCCAAAGCGTCGGATGAAAATGGTGAAAATAATTCAGATAAAATCAAAGAAGGCATTGAACTGATTAAAAATAAAATAAATAAACGTTTTTCAGATTTGGAAGTTACGCCCTTTAGTGAGCCAGGAGAAATAGCCGACCCGGAGTTGCATGATGCACTCATGATGCGTTCTGAAAAAGGAAAAAACGAAAACGAAATATTGCAGGTTTTTGAAAAAGGATATCGATATAAAGATCGTGTTATTCGTCATGCCAAAGTGGTTGTGAATCAAGCATCATGAGAGATTTATACGACATTCTGGGTGTAAGCAATGGCGCCAGTGATAATGAAATCAAAAAGGCCTATCGCAAGATTGCCATGAAATACCACCCGGACAAAAATCCTGGGGATTCTGAAGCAGAAGAAATATTTAAAGATTCAGCGGATGCCTATTCCATACTATCGGATAATCAAAAAAGAAGTCAATACGATCAATTCGGCCATGCGGGAGTGGGATTAGGGGATACACCGGGTGG
>JAPYOT010000004.1:9726-12620 GCA_029938045.1 Fidelibacterota bacterium
GATTTAAAGGTAGCTCTCAAATTGGATTATTCAGAAATCGTGACAGGTATAGATAAAACGATTAAAATTAAACGCCATGAAACTTGTGATTCATGTTCCGGAAGTGGTGCCCAGTCGGGAACTATGCCCACATCATGTCGCCATTGCAGCGGGTCTGGGCAAATTCGTCAAATGTCACAATCATTTTTTGGTCAATCCGTCGTGGTTCGGGAATGCCCCGTTTGCCATGGATCCGGTGATATGATTGAAAATCCATGTCGGTCATGTGGCGGAAATGGTATTATACGCAAAACTGTAGAAATTAAAGTAAAAGTTCCCGCCGGTGTTGCAGAAGGTAATTACATGACACTCAACAGACAAGGAAACAAAGGACCTAAAGGAGATAATCCCGGTGATTTAATTGTATTTTTTGAAGAGAATGACCATCCTGTTTTTACGCGTAATGGGGAAGACGTGATTACGGAAGCACAAATACAATTCCATGAGGCAGCATTAGGAATCAATCTTGAAGTACCGACTTTAGATGGTAAGGCTAAACTTAAAATTCCGGCAGGGATTCAGTCCGGACAGATTTTACGTATGCGCGGGAAAGGCTTTCCAAGAGTTCGAGGGTCATCCCGTGGAAATCAATTGGTAAAAATACAGATAAAAACTCCTAAATCACTTACGAGTAAACAGAAAAAACTCCTAGAAGAATTATCCTATTTAAATGGCCAATCGAAGCCAGTGTTTACACGTGTAGAATTAGATTGAGCATTTTTACCCAGCAGGAAAAATTAATCATAAAATTTCTGTTTGGTGTCATTATACTTGGCATTGTCGTGACAGGTTATCGACATTGGTTTGGGGAATCAGTTCCCTCAGCGGAAAAAGATATAATGGCCTTTAAATCGGCGGCTATGCGGGTGGCTGAGGAGAAAGAAAAAAATCCTGGTGAAAACAGACAGACTCAATTACTGAAAAGTGTTAATATTAACACTTCAAATAAAGCAGATATGATGACAATACCTGGAATTGGTCCAGTGACTGCTGAAAGAATTATACTTCATAGAGAAGACCATGGATTATTTAATTCTGTAGAAGAATTATTAAATGTAAAGGGTATTGGCCCTAAAACATTAGAGAAGATAAGAACTTATATAAAAATTGAGGATTGACTAAATGTTGGATAAAAACATTTCTGAATTGTTGAAAAAAAGAAAAATGCATTCTGATTTATTGGAATTTGCCATTGTCTTGGCTTTTATTTTTCTAATTATCAGTATTTATGTTCCAAGAGCGATTTGGGATGAAGAAGAATTTTATGAAAACGAAAGTCGATTCCATATGGAAAATATGTTTGATGTTCAAGATTTTTATAACTCCCTTATGGAAAATTACAATCCCGATGGTTTATGGGCCATTAAAGTCGTAAACTCGGTTCGAGATTCCATTACCGGAGATTCAACCTATCTTGGAGAACAGCCCATTACATTAAATGGAAAATCTTTTACTGTAAACGTTCCCAAAGGGTATGATATTGATTTTGACACCACATTTGGTTTCCCAATGACACGTCGAGATACAATCCAGGATACAACAGCTACAATTGTTATGTTTTCTGAGGATTTATCCCGGAATGACACTATTTATATTCAAAAGAAAAGATTGGATTATTTTCAATCGGATTCAAATTTCGTCGCTTTTTTAGATGAAGTAGGATCCGAACGCGTAGAAATTGTGAATTATTATGATACTTACATGCCTGATTCTTCTATGTACTTTTGTCCGGTGACAGAAAAACCGTATCTAATATCTATCAAGGATGAAGGCAATACAGTTCGAGTAGATAGTCCCATCGAAGAAACAGTAGTTCGAAACCGGTATGCCATTTTTGCTTTTAAAGCGGAGAACCATGGATTTATTGACGACGGTTCCAAAAGTTGGGATAGGTGATTATTCAAAGGTCTCCCTAAGTGATCCATCTTGCTATTTCAGATAGTCATCTATTATGTGCCCAATGGTTCGTAAAAGATGGTCGTCAAATTCTGACTTCATTTTCTTATAAAGCGCTTCCAAGACCCTTAGATCTGTTCAGTCATTCGGAATCAAAAATCATTTCTGTATTAAATGCGGGATTGCATTTAATACGAGAAGACATTCTTTTTGAAGGAGATAAAGTATATGTAACTATTCCCGATAATTATTGTAAATCTGTAATGGTGTCTGTGGATTCGGATTTGACTGAAAATGATGGGTGGGAATTTGCACAGTGGACCATTAATCATCGATGGCCAACTCAAGATTCATTTCAATATTATGGAAGATCATTTCCGGGAAAATCGCAATCTGTTTTTGCCGTTCGGGTGCCTACTATTTTTATTGAACCAATAAAATTGGCGATCCAGGAATTGGGCGGTGATCCACTTTGGATGGGAACAGAATCCAGTGCATTTTTTGGACTTTATCCAGAAACAGGATGTACTATATTTCTTCCAACAAGTAATGGATATAGATATTATCAATATTCTCAAGACTGTTTTCAAAACGGTACGGCACGATATATAAAAAATCAATGGAAACTGCGTTCCATGGTAGGAAGCCATTTGGAAGGAGATGTATTTAATGAAAATTTGCTTTATGCAGGAAAATTATCTGAAAAAAGAAAAGCCAATTTCAAAGGCAAAAAAATAAAACAGCTGACTGCATTAGATGGTGTTTCTTTAGAAGGGGAAACACTTCCCAAAAATATTAAGGAAGATGATCTATATATATTAACAGCAATTGCTACAGGACATGTGCTTGGTGTTACACTTGATTTATTTAACCGACCCGGCCTACAATATTATCGATATGAAAAACCAGAAGTACAAAAAATAAATAGACCAGAACGCGTTAATACCAAAAAGAAAAAG
>JAPYOT010000004.1:12720-54914 GCA_029938045.1 Fidelibacterota bacterium
ACCAGAAGTACAAAAAATAAATAGACCAGAACGCGTTAATACCAAAAAGAAAAAGAAATTAAAGTCCAAAAAGAAAAAAATTAAAAAAGATAGAAATTTGCTTCAACCAGCACTATATATATTTTTCTTCACCGTCCTATCCATTATGCTAACTTATGATCAAAAACCTGAACTGTTTGATTTTGTATATTTTAAAAACGTTAATCAAAAATCAGGAATTTTAATTGCACCAGATTCTGGTATCGTGCCAATTGCGGTACAAAAGGATGAACCACCTAAATCTAAAATTCCAAAGTTCGTGATTAATTCCCAAAGTTTAATATCCGTTGCAAGCCGAACGCTGCAAATGACTGGTTCACGACATATCACTTTATTATCCATTGGAGGGGGTCGAATGGATTTAGAATTGGTTGGAGACAAAACAATGGATGCGCCCATAGACTCTCTGGGTGATGTTTTGAACTATTCACTTCGGCAGGTGGGAACGGATAGTCTTTTTAAACATGGTTATTTAGTTAATTATTCAATTATAAATAAACCATTGAAACATTCAAATATAGAGATTGAAGCACTAAAATCAATGGTTTCAAATATTGAATTTTCTTTCATAAAAGTACTGGAACCGATTGAAAGGGAGGGTCAGGTTCAAACGCCTATAATCGTTAAAATAAGTGGTGTGGATCATATCAATGATATTTTGCTTAAATTATCTGTCTCAGGGGGAAATCTGGCTTTAGAAAAATTCGTTTATATTAGTGAATCTGAAAATATAAATCAATCTGCCATATTTTATATTTCACTATTTCCTCCTCATAATTCAGACGTACAGGAGTAATTTATGCAAATTCACGCCGGCCGGTATAAAGGCCGTCGGATTAAAACGGTGGCTAACGTATCATATCGTCCCACAATGGCGCTTGTCCGAAAAAGCTTGTTTGATATTCTCGGTGATTTGACTGGGTATCACGTGTTAGATTTATTTTCTGGTTCAGGAATACTTGGATTTGAGGCGGCCAGCAGAGGAGCGAAATCAGTGACATTTGTTGAAAACAGCATGAGGATTAATTCCTTATTAAAAATAAATGGATCATTTTTTAAAAAGACTGATGTTAATTATGTTCGAATGGATGCATTGAAGTTTCTGAAACAATCTAATTGTTTTGATTTAATTCTTGCCGACCCACCTTATGAATACGACCAATTTGATTTGTTGATTGAATCATGTATAAATCAGTTAAATGAAAATCGGTTTTTTATACTTGAATCTTCCCTCCAAACGTATTCAATTCCACCTGTAAGAGTAAAGAAATATGGCGACACTCAACTATCATTTTGGAAAAAAGAACAATGAGAACTATTATATATCCCGGCACATTTGACCCCATTCACTGTGGTCATATTGATATTGCAGAGCGCGCATCAGTATTATTTGATAAGGTTATATTCGCCATTGCAGTTAATTCAGAAAAGAATCCATTGTTTACAGCAAAGGAACGAATTGATTTAGTATTGGGGGCCACAACACACCTTTCAAATGTTGAAGCATACTCAATTGATGGACTAGTGGCTGATTTTGCCCGAGAAAAAAATGCAGTCGCATTGATTAGAGGTCTTCGCCATGTATCCGATTTTGAATTTGAATTTCAAATGGCTACAATGAATCATCATTTAAATTCTGATGTTTCAACCCTCCTGATGGTAACCTCAGAAAATTTTATTCATATTAATTCAACTGTTGTCAAAGATGTGGCACGTCTCAAAGGTAATATATCAAAATTTGTCCCGTCGAATGTTATGGCAAAATTGAACGAAAAATATTCTCAATAATTATTTTATTTTATTTTTGTAACATTATCGATAATACTAATTCTCGGTTTTCTGTAAATTCCACACCTGTTTTTTTAGGACAAAACAAACCAAATGCCTACTTACGATTATAAATGTGAAAATTGTGACCATATGTTTGAATACTTTCAGGCAATGTCTGATCTACTATTAAAAAAATGTCCTGAATGTAGTGGAAAAATACGTCGATTGGTTAGTGGTGGCTCCGGTCTCATTTTTAAAGGGAGTGGGTTTTATCTCACCGATTATGCTAAAAAGAATTCAAATGACAAAAAAACAGAAAAGCCAACAAAAACAGAAAAAAAGAAGGCCGTGAATGAAAGTACAAAATCATGAGTGTTGAGATTCAAGGTGAAAAAATATTATTTATAGATGGTCAATTAAGAGTACCAAATTGTCCTATTATTCCGTTTATCGAAGGGGATGGAATTGGCCCAGACATATGGAAAGCAGCTCAAGTTGTATTTGATGTAGCTATTGAAAAAGCCTATAATGGTGAAAGGGCTATTGCATGGAAGGAAGTTTATGCCGGTGAAAAAGCAAATGAACTTGTTGGGTCATGGCTTCCTGATGAAACTATCGACGTTTTGAAAGAATATCTAATCGCAATCAAAGGGCCATTGACCACACCGATTGGTGGTGGGTTCCGATCTTTAAATGTAGCTTTGCGGCAAATCCTTGATTTGTATGCCTGCGTTCGTCCCGTTAAATGGTTTGAAGGTGTCCCTTCGCCCGTTAAGGAGCCGGGCCTCGTGGATATGATTATTTTTCGTGAAAATACGGAAGATATTTATGCTGGAATTGAATGGATGCATGGGACGAAGGATGTGGAAAAGGTTAAATCGTTTTTAATAGATGAAATGGGCGTAACAAATATTCGCTTTCCGAACACAGTTTCCATTGGACTCAAGCCTGTCTCGATTGAAGGTACAGAACGAATTGTAAAAGCAGCCATGGATTTCGCAATTTCCCAATATAGGGACAGCGTTACCATCGTTCATAAAGGCAATATTATGAAATTCACAGAAGGAAAATTTAAAGAATGGGGGTATGATTTAGTTAAACGTGATTATGGTGCTGTTGATTACGATGGAGGTCCTTGGCAAGTAATCGATAACAATGGGAAACAATTGATAATTAAAGATGTGATTGCTGATGCATTTTTACAACAAATATTATTGCGCCCTGTGGAATATGATGTGATTGCAACGCTTAACTTGAATGGGGATTATATATCAGATGCATTGGCCGCCATTGTGGGTGGGATTGGTATCGCTCCCGGGGCAAATATCAACTATATGACGGGTCATGCTATTTTTGAAGCCACCCACGGGACCGCACCGAAATATGCTGGAAAAGATATGGTGAACCCATCATCGGTTATATTATCCGGAGTCATGATGTTCGACCATTTGGGTTGGCCTAAAGCTGGCAAATTAATCACGCGGGGAATTCAAAAGGCAATTGAAGCAAAAACAGTTACGTATGATTTTCATAGGCTAATGGATGGGGCAACAAAAGTATCTTGCTCAGGTTTTGGTGAAGCGATTATTGCCAATATGTAATAGCATGACTATTGTTTTTCAAAAGAAAAGGTGTGTAACATTATTGCGCACCTTTTTTATTTCAAAAATTTGATTAATAATGTTTATTGATTATACCAAAGTAGAACTAAAAGCCGGCAATGGCGGTAAAGGGTGTGTATCATTCCGTAGGGAAAAGTATGTTTCAAAAGGGGGACCTGACGGCGGAAATGGCGGAAGTGGCGGCTATATTACTGCAGTAGCTGACACCAACCTCCATACACTACAAGATGTCCGTTATGCCAGGATTTACAATGCAAAAAATGGAGCCCCCGGTTCTTCTGGGTTAAAATCGGGAAAGAATGGTGAAAATATTCAGATAAGAGTTCCTGTAGGTACAATCATTAGAGATGTTGAATCCAATAATATTGTGGCAGATCTTGTTGAACCAAAACAAGCGATAGTTATTTGTGCAGGCGGGAAAGGGGGAAGGGGAAATGTCAATTTTAAATCTTCAACAAAACAAACTCCAAGATATGCGCAATCAGGTTTACCCGGCGAATTTGGTCATTTTGAATTTGAACTAAAAATATTAGCCGATGTGGGTTTGGTTGGATATCCGAATGCAGGTAAATCAACATTGTTATCCGTTTTATCAAAAGCGAAACCAAAGATTGCCGATTATCCCTTTACAACGTTGGAACCCCACTTAGGGATTGTAAAAACTGGTGAATATAAATCATTTCTTATGGCTGATATACCGGGGCTCATAGAAGGGGCAAGTGTAGGAAAAGGATTGGGACATCAGTTTTTACGTCATATAGAAAGAAACCGCGTGCTACTATTTTTAATTGATGGGACAGAACCTGAACCGGCTGTTGCCTTTAATTCCCTGAAAAATGAGTTAAAAACATTTAATAAAGCACTCATGATGAAACCCATCTTGTTGGTACGCACAAAAGAAGATATTCTTGGCGATATTGACCAATCAAAATGGGATGTTATTCCAGAATACGCTATGGGAATTTCAGCAGTGACGGGTAAAGGATTAACGGGATTAGTTCGAGAGATTTCAATTCGTTTAGATGAAGCATAATTCACTCATTCGCATACTTAATCTTTTGTCCGTTAAGGGGGTAGGACCGCAACGGGTCCGGTTTATTATTTCATATTTTGGGGTAAATACAGACTATTTCACCCTCTCATCTGAGGCATTATGCAAAGCACCGGGGATTGATCTTAAAATAGCACGATCTATCCGTCAATTCAATGATTGGGATTACGGAAAAAAAGAATTTGATCGCACGAATAGTGTGGGTGCACACATCATTTCTTTTTGGGATGAGGAATACCCCAAACTTTTAAAGAAAATTTATGATCCGCCCGTTTTGCTTTATGTAAAAGGGATACCCTTGCAAACTGAAATGGATTGTATCGGTGTTGTGGGTACAAGAAACATTACACCTTATGGGAAAAAAATCACATTATCCGTCGTTTCTAATATGGTTTCCTCTGGTTTAGTTATCGTTAGTGGATTGGCCAGAGGAGTGGATAGTGTTGCTCATCGTAAAACGGTGAGTGAGGGTGGTAAAACTATTGCGGTTCTTGGGAATGGGATTGATTTTATTTATCCTTCAGAAAATAAAAAATTATCAGAGATGATTATGGAAAAAGGATCCGTTATTAGTGAATTCTCAATTGGCACCCAACCAAATGCAGGGAATTTCCCTCAGCGAAATCGAATAATCAGTGGATTAAGTCATGGAACAATTGTGATTGAAGCAGGGAACCGCAGCGGTGCAATTTTAACAGCACTGAACGCCGTGGACCAAAATAGAGAAGTATTCGCCGTCCCAGGTCGATTGACCGATAAAATGAGTGTAGGATGCAATCGATTAATACGAAACGGTGCGATTCCCGTGGAGTCGGGAGATCAAATATTGAATCATATTACGAACCAATTATTTTCACCGAAAGATTCGATCCAGCAAAAAATGAAACTCCACCTGACAAAGGAGGAACATGCACTTATTGACTTATTAGAAGATGATCCATTATATATCGATGATATTGTTTCGAAGGGTGAGATAGAAATAACTCAGGCATTGACCTTGCTGTTGAAATTGGAATTGAAGGGTGCGGTGGTTCAATTAAGCGGTAAACAATTTGCACGCGCATAGGTTATTTTATTTCCCGCATAAATACAGTAATTTCAAGGGTATTTTTTAAACATATTCACCCAATTTGGAGGGGTGGCCGAGCGGCTTAAGGCGGCACCCTGCTAAGGTGTTTTAGGTGAAATATCCTAACGTGGGTTCGAATCCCACCCCCTCCGCATAAATAAAAGAACCTCAGCGTAATGAAGCTCTTTTTATCCTTGATTAAAAGAGAACCTATGCCCAAGAAAAAATATCTGATTTAATGCGCCACCAACATTTATTCCTCATTAAACTGCCTCGTGTTGCCTGTATTTTATTTATTCTATTATTTATCTTGGCCATGATTATGTATGCAGGAGGTACCCTAAATAATCCTGAAAGTATAGGGTATTCCTTCTCAAAAAACTTTTTTAGTGACTTAGGGAAATTCACAAGTGAAAATATAATTTCTGCCATAATGTTTAATTTAAGTTTAATTATCTGTGGATTATCCTTCGCTGCATACTTTTTTTATTTTACCAAATTGTTTAACGAAAATACATTAATTAATATTTTAGCGATGGTTGGATCCTTTGCGGGAGTAATAGGATCTATATGTTTTATCGGTGTTGGTTTGACACCCCATAACCTTTTTCTGGATCTACACATAGTTTTCGTTAACTGGGCATTTCGTTTCTTTTTAGTCACAGGCATAATGCTTTCTATTGCATTATATAAGGATAAACGGTTTGAAAATCAATTTGCGAACGGGTACCTTATTTTTGCAATTTTCACATTTTTATATGTGTTGGTGTTGGAATTGGCACCGGACCCAAAAATTTCTGATTTTGCATTAGTATTCAACGTGGTTTCTCAAAAATTTATTGTTTTTACATTTATATTGTCAATTTTATATCAAACGGCTGGCAATTCGAAATTACTCGCCAACCATTCGAACGAATAACCCATTTTTAAATCATCATAAAAAACATTTTAAAGGAACATTTCATGGTAATGAAAAGATTTCAATCGCTATTGCTCATATTTATTTTACTTATAGGATGCGAAAAACCTTTGGAAGGATGGAATAGATATGTCCATTCGGAAGATGCATTCAACGCGCAGAAAGCCATCACAGGACAAAGGTTGAGACAACATATCGCAACATTGGCATCGGATGAATTTGAGGGACGTTTCCCCGGTACTATTGGTGAAGAATTAACGGTAGATTATTTATCAAAAACTTTTGAAGAGTTAGGTCTGCTACCAGGAAACCCCAACGGTACGTGGATCCAAAATGCGACCATGACGGGCGTGGTATCTGAATACAAAGCGCAATTCCTTACGGAAGAAGAGCGATGGGTGATGAATGCTGGTGTTGATATTGTTGGGAATTCATATCAGACCCAAGAGAAAGTAGATATTAAAAAAGCTGAATTAGTTTTTTGTGGGTATGGCATTAATGCGCCTGAATACAACTGGAATGACTTTGAAGGAGTTGACGTTAAAGGAAAAGTAATTGTCGTACTTGTAAGTGATCCTCCAATCATGAAAAATGGAGAAATGGATGATTCTATGTTTGGTGGCAAAGCCATGACTTACTATGGCCGTTGGTCCTATAAGTTTGAAGAAGGGCTAAGGCAAGGAGCTGCGGGCGTGTTGGTCGTTCATGAGACGCAGCCCGCAGGATATCCATTTGCTGTCCTGCAGGGCGGATATGACGGTGAACAACTCATGATTGAAAATCCCAATGTAACACCTTTGGCATTTCAAGGATGGATTCCACTGTCATCTGTAGAAAAATTATTTCAAATGAGCGGGATGAATTATCAAGAATCAAAGGCAGCAGCCGTTCGTTCAGATTTTAAAGCTGTAGCGCTAAAAGCTACATTTACGAGCAAAATGACCAATTCCGTACGGAGATTTGATTCTAATAATATTGTGGCTAAATATGAAGGGAACGATCCTGAATTGAAGGATGAATATATTATTTATACGTCTCACTGGGATCATTTGGGGAAAAACACAAAATTAGAGGGAGATCAAATTTATAATGGTGCAAATGATAATGCATCAGGTACGGGCATTATTATGAATATTGCTGAAGCATTCTCAAAACTAAAGAATGGATCCAAGCGGAGTATTCTATTCCTTGCTGTAACCGCAGAGGAGCAGGGTTTGCTCGGTGCCACCTATTATAGTATTAATCCTCTTGTTCCATTAGAGAAGACGGTTGCCGTAATGAATATCGATGCAATGGGAAACACTTATGGTAAAACAAAAGATTTGATTGTTGTGGGTAAAGGCAATTCAGAATTGGATGTTGTATTAGAATATGCTGCGGCCCAAGATGGAAAATATCTAATTCCGGATGCTGAGCCGGAAAAGGGATTTTATTATCGTTCGGATCATTTTGCTTTTGCAAAGCAAGGGGTTCCTGCCCTGTATGTAGATGGAGGTTTAGATGTTGTTGGGAAAGGGAAGGACTATGGTCACCAGAAAAAGGATGAATACACGAGCATTGATTATCATGCTGTCTCAGACGAAATAAAAGATGATTGGGATTTTTCCGGAATGGTAGAAGATGCGCGAATACTATTTCGAGTTGGGTATTCAATTGGGCAACATAATGAATGGCCACAATGGCGTGAGGGGACTGAATTTAAAGCCACCAGGGAGGCTATGTTAAAATCGAAGTAATTTAGCGGACTTGATTTACCCATTCTTCAGAAGTATATGTTTTGATGCTTAGAGCATGAATTTCATTTTTTATTAAAGATCCCAACGCTTTATAAACCAACTGATGCCGGTCTAATAGCGGCATATCTTTGAATCCATCGGAAACCAATGTAATAGATAAATGGAGACCACCGTCAAAATTCCGATGATGAATATGTTTGCCTGTTTTATCTCTAATGTCAAAATGAATTAGATCTATATATTCTGAAAGTTTATTTTTAATCGTTTCGGCAGCATTCATAATGATAATATTTCCTTTATTTTATCTAAATTTCAATTAATGAAACCATCCAACGAATTCAAACTCACCCAAGAAGATAAAGTTAAATATGAAAAACGAATTTCAGAAATTGACCTGAATGATATTCCCATGGTATTAAAAGAAATACCTCAAAAAATTGAAAAACTGGGATCTCATCCATCCCTACTCGACTACCAAATCAATTTAGTAACTGATATCTCCAAATTAGTTAGTATTCTTAGAGATTTACCTGATTTAAAGCACAGTGTGCAAAAACGAATTGTTTTTGCACTAGAATATTTTTTGGAAGAATATGATGAAATTCCGGACTGCTTACCCCAAATTGGATTATTGGACGACTATGTACTTGTGAGATGGGTTGTGGATGATATTATTTGCGATTACTCAGAATTATTCACCGCCTAAGCACATGATCATTTAGGAAAATCTTCTTCAGAAAATTGCCATTGACAAAAGTGGCACCACCATGGTTTTCCATAATAATCTCTAAGATTTTCCTGCAGCTGCATTGGTTTTTCACATTTCGGACAATCCTTTTTAGCTTTGGATTCAGGCCATGTGTAATCTGGCCGAAATTTAACTGATTGTTCTGTATTTCGGTTGTTTTCCATAAAGGAATTTATATATGAATGGGTTCATGACAATAATTCTTTCATCAAATGGTTTAGCACCGCTTTCTTCCAAATATTAATTTGCTATAATCCATAATTGCCAAAGAAATAAAAAACTCATGCCAATACCGATATAATTTTTAAAATGATATTCCTTTTTAATCTGAGATAATTGTTGAGCTAATAAAAATGTTTCCAGATGCACAGTTACCGTATCTCCGCCCATTATATAAATTTGTTTCACATCTTTTGTCTGCCCATATTGTAAAAATGGATCTTGAATGGATGGTGGATGATGTGTGATATGATGAATTCCGGGCAATACAGGAATGGGTTTTCCCAACGGTGTATGCCCAATTAAAGACCCATCAATGTAAATGGGTACACCAATTGTATCTGCACTGATGTTGATAAAACCGGGGTTTCTCTCGAAAGCACTAGTTTGTGCAGCGAGGGTGTTTAATAGAATCAAAATAACGATTATCCATTTATTCGACATATAATAAATTATTTTCAATTATCCATTAGAATGAAGGAACTTCTGCACTAATAAAATGAATAAAATTCGTAGTTACACAACCCATCGGTCATTTCTATTATATGCAGCGATTCTATTTATATCCTGCACCAATCTTAAACCATACTTTAATACGTTTTATAATGCTGAGGAGTATTTTAATAAAGCAGAAAAAGATCGTTTGGATAATCGTGGAGATATTCTCCCACAATCTGCCATAAACGACTATAAAAAAGTGATTGATAAATCACAGATGATTATAGACACTTATCCAGAATTTAAATGGAGGAAAAAAGCATTACTGTTTATAATTCAATCTCATTATCATTTAGGAGAGCTTCAGCAAGCCTACAGTACTTTGGATGATATGGAAAATGAATTTGGAGATTTGGTGCATATTGAAGTGGCTTATTGGACTTCCCTGATAAAATGGAAACAAGGAAAACCACAGCCAGCAATTAATGGGCTTAATGATGTAATTCAGTATGGGCTTAATTCAGATATGAAAGCCAAAGTGTATTTATCTATTGCTGAAATATATTTTGAGCAGGAAATGAAATTGCAATCAATGGATTACCTGGAAAAGGGTGCTGAAATTATCCAGATACCCAATGAAAAGGGACAAATTTATTATCGCAT
This sequence comes from Fidelibacterota bacterium, assembly GCA_029938045.1. Lineage (GTDB taxonomy): Bacteria > Fidelibacterota > Marinisomatia > Marinisomatales > TCS55 > TCS55. The sequence goes on from JAPYOT010000004.1 coordinate 22,995, forward strand.
TGCTTCATTGTCCTTTGAGGATAAAGATTATAATCGGGCCATTTCTGCATATAAACAGGTTATTAAAAATTCCCAATCAAAGAAACAAATTCAGGAAGGCCATTTAAAAACAGTACAAATCTATCGCTTGAAAGGCGATTTTGATCTTGCCGGAAATACGATAAAAAATATGCTTTTGAATGAAGATTATAAATCGATATTTCCAAGTCTTGAATTGGAATTAGCCAAGTTATATCAACAGCAAAATATGCTGCCAGAATCGATTAATAGATTAGAGTCCATTATTCAGGATTATCCTAAGACTGAAGCATCTGCAGAAGCATTCTACTTGTTGGGGAATTATTCTATCTCTCAAGATTGGAACTTAGATGCTGCTTTAAAACATTTTAAATCAGTGGAAAGGGAAAACAGGAAATCCCTTTATCGCCAACCAGCCCAAATTCGAATAAAGGAGATTGCTTTTTATACTGAATCCAAACTGGACTTTATCCCTTGGGAAAGCCGAATTGGTGCTTCAGATACGATTGCAGATTTTCATTTTTCTGTTACAGAACAAATTGAATTGTCCAAAATTCTTTATAGTTTGAATGAATTAGAATCATTTCATTTTAACAGAAGCGATTCTGGTTTAGTCTATTTGGATTTATTAATACAATTTGCAGATCAATCGAAGTTATTTCCAAAAGCGCTATATGCAAAATCAATCCTTTTAGATGCTCAAGGCGATTCAGTTAGTACAGCAAAAATAAAACTGCGTATTATAAACGAATTTCCAAAGACTGATTATGCTTTGGCAATTATTAATGCGGATGATACCTACAAGCCGCTTACAACCACTTCTGATAAACAATTGGTAAGTGCGGAAAAAGCATGGATAACTGATCCTGCTTTAGCATTGGACAGTTATAGAGAAATTATTTCTGAAGATACTGTTTCTGAATCCAGTGTAAGGGCTGCCTATTTTTTGGCTTATCAATATGATTATAATTTAATACAGCCAGACAGTGCAATGAAATATTACGATTGGATTTTGAAACATCATGGAGAATCAGATCAAGCCCTTCCTTCTGAAAAACGTTTTGTATTTTTAAATAAAATTCTTGCAGATACGACAGGTTCAAATGATCATTGAGCGTGCTCGAATAAAGTCAAATAGACCATTGGCACATGAAATTTGGGAAATGCAATTTGAGGCGCCAAACATCGCCCGTGAATATATGGGTTCTGGACAGTTTATTAATATTTTGACTGTGGATGACTGGAATCATCCTTTACGCCGTCCAATGAGTATTGCATCATCTGAAGACGGCTTTGTTTCAATCATTTACAAAATTTTTGGAAATATGACACGGGAGTTAACCCAAAAGAAATCCGGTGAAACATTAGATCTATTGGGACCATTAGGGAACATATTTTCCAAATGGGATAATGGTTCCTATCCGATTTTAATAGGAGGCGGTGTCGGTTTGGCACCTATTTTGAATTTGAAAAAAGCGTGCGATGATAATAAAATAGAATATACTATGATTATAGGCGCAAGGTCCGGGAATGAACATTTCATCAGCCATGAACCTGAAAAAAATATTTATCTCACTACCGATGATGGCTCCATGGGTGAAAAAGGGACAGTGATGGTGCCGTTGCAACGACTAGTGGAAATCAATAAAAATGCATTTATATTTGCCTGTGGACCTGAACCCATGTTACGTGCTGTAAAGGAATTTGCTATCAATAATGATATTCAAGCGCAGTTATCGGTTGAGAGTTATATGGGTTGCGGTATTGGGTTTTGTCAGGGATGTGTGATTCAACGGAAAATTTCTAAAATTCAAACCCATAGCTATCATGAGAAATATTCATTAGTATGTATGGATGGTCCCATCTACAATGCAATGGATATCAAATTTGACTAACCTGACAATTCACATCGGCAACACATCGTTTGAAAATCCAATCTGGGTTGCTTCAGGTACATTTGGCTATGGTACGGAAGCACCGGAATTGGTAGATGTGAATCAATTGGGTGCGATTGTCACAAAATCAATTACCCGACAACCGCGTGAAGGTAACCCGCCTCCCCGAATTGTTGAAACAGCGTCGGGGATGATTAATTCAATTGGACTAGCCAATATTGGTGTTGAAAAGTATATAAAGAAATTGCTGCCGATTTATGAAGGGCTTTCCACTAAAATCATTATGAATATCGCAGGGACGGATATTCAGGAATATGTAGAAATTATGGAAATGGTGGAATCTGTATCATCTGCTATAGCGGGGTATGAAATAAATATTTCCTGTCCAAATGTAAAAAAAGGTGGCATGGAGTTTGGTGTAGATTGCGAAATGACAGCAAAGTTGACTGAAACATTACGAGGGATCACCGAAAGACTGTTAATAATGAAGCTAAGTCCAAATGTATCGGATATTGTATCCATAGGGCTGAGCGCAGAAAATGCTGGCGCAGACGCCGTATCAGCGATAAATACAGTGGTTGGGATGAGTATTAATGCTAAAACGGGTATGAGTGATATTTTTACGACTTACGGCGGTTTATCAGGGCCAGCCATCAAACCAATAGGTCTGGTTGCCGTTCACAAACTGTATCAACAATTGACTATCCCCATAATTGGTATTGGAGGGATAGTCTCTGGGGAGGATGCGGTAGAATATATGTTAGCCGGTGCCACGGCTGTTCAAGTGGGTACAGCCAATTTTAGGGATCCCGGTATTTCAGAAAATATTATTGATTCTCTGAAAAATATTTTAAATGAATCCAACCGAAAAGTAGCGGCAGATTTAATTGGGACGGTTCAAACCCATTAATAGTTCATGATAAAAATTATAGTTTTAATCATTTATTTTACCTTCATAAGCGGATGCGCCAATTCTCCCCGGTATCGCACAGGGCCTATTACACCCCGAAAGACTAATTCAAAACCACCGGCCTTGAAAACAGTGTCAAAGAAAAATTATAGAAGAGTAATAACGGGAGTCAGTTCATTCTACGCAGAAGACTTCCATGGGAAATTGACCGCGAATGGAGAGATTTATGATATGTATGGCCTTACGGCAGCCCATAAAACTCTTCCTTTGAATACCATTGCCCGTGTGACGAACTTAGATAACAATAAATCTCTTATTTTACGGATTAATGACCGGGGGCCCTATGTGAAAGGTCGCATATTAGACTGTTCTTATGGTGCTGCGAAAAAGTTGGGATTTATTAATAATGGAACGACAAAGGTCAAAATTGAGGTGATTGAACTCGGTGATAATAAATATATGAAACATCGAGATTGATCTGACTTTTTATGCTGGCGAATATAGAACTATCTATATTGAAATAATTTTAAAAAAATAATGTCAAAATACATAATCACAGTTAATCCCCATGGAGGTACAAAAAAAGGGTTAGCCATTCTTGAAAAAGTGTTACCCGTCTTTGAATCAGCCCATGATACCGTAAAAATAATAGAAACTGAATATGCGGGACATGCACGGGATTTAGCCAGCGAATTGGATTATGATAGCTATGATGGGTTTTGCTGTATCGGTGGAGACGGCACCATGCACGAGGTAATTAATGGAATGATGACCCGTACAGATGACCGGAAGTTACCCATCGGATTGATTACAGGGGGAACGGGGAATTCATTTATGCATGATATGGATTGTCTGGATCCGGTGAATGCCGCAAAGCGAATTGTTACCGGACGCCGAAGATTAATTGATATTTTTCGATGTGAAGCAGATAGGGCAATCTATTATGGGTTCAATATAGTAGGGTGGGGAATTCCCACTGACGCAAATAACCTGGCAGAAAAATTACGATGGATGGGCGGACAACGTTATAATGTAGCGGCGATTATTGAAGTTATCCGTCATAGAATGCGATTTGCCCGAGTTGAGATTGATGGAAATATTATAGGCGCTGATTTTGGCTTTGTAATTGGGTGTAACACAATACATACAGGGAAAGGGATGCAGATGGCCCCATTGGCGCGGTTGGATGATGGGTTAATTGATCTCCTTATCGTACGGAAAGTAGGTCGGATGAAATTATTACGCTTATTCCCGAAAATATTTAGCGGGAAGCACATTGGTGATCCGGCAGTAGATTACCGTCAAGTAAGTGAATTTTCTATTAAACCTGAAGATAAAAATACATTAAATATTGATGGCGAAATGCTTGGAAGTACACCAATTAGAGTAACAATGATGCCAAAAGAAATAGAAGTATTGGTTTGAACATGAAAAGTACTTTCTGGACACGCCTTCCCATCACCATCATTGGAATACCCTTAATCACTTACCTGTTGATTACAGGTGGTGTTATTTTTGCAGGTTTTGTCAGTTTGGTTGTATTCCTTTGCCTTTACGAATTTTATGGATTTAAACAAAAAATAGGCGTCCGACCAAATATCATAATTGGTATGCTCATGTCCTTGATGATTTGCTTTTTTTATATCGAATTTCCATTTCCTCATCTCACCAATATGATTGCAGGGATTACCATTTTAATTGTTCTGGCATTGTTGTTGGAAATGTTTAGTGGAAAATCTCACCCTCTCGATAATATAACCACAACGTTTGCCGGTGTTATATACGTCGCTGGACTCTTGGGGACCATGATTGCCTTAAGAAATTGGGATTCACTGAACGGTGCTCGGTTTACAATGGCCATGATATTCACCGTATGGATATGTGATTCTTGTGCCTATTTATTTGGAATTCTTTGGGGAAAGAAAAAGTTGATTGAGCGCATTAGTCCTAAAAAAACGATCATTGGATTTGTTGGCGGGGTCGTTGGATCATTTACTTCATTTTATTTAATGAATTTGTACGGGTTCATTCAGTATGAATTGGATTTACCCAGTATATTGATACTCACATTTATCGTGGGTGTGTGCGGTCAGTTGGGTGATTTTGTTGAATCCATGTTCAAACGGGATGCAGGCGTAAAGGATTCGGGAAAATTATTATTAGGACACGGTGGCGTTTTGGATAGATTTGACTCTTTAATTTTTACAAGTCCACTTGTTTTTATCTTTGTTTCATATTTATAAATTATTTGGTGAACAATACTTCCAAATCAGAATATGAAAATGTACATTTGCAGGCTACTTTTCAGCAATTAATTATCAAAACATCCTGGTCTGTTTATAGTATCAATTAATGCAGCAGGTTACGCACTTTAAGGAAGATAAAAAATGGATTCGATATTAAAAGAGTTGGGGATAAATAATGTGAATTATGGTGCCTGTTCTGGTTCCAAAAAATGGTCATCATCTCAAGATGGCGGCGTTCTGGAATCTATTAATCCTTCCACTGGCGAAGTGATTGCAAGTGTATATCAAGCCACAGAAAATAATTATGAACAAATTGTCAAGGAATCGGTGGCAGCTTTTAATGAATTTCGAAAAGTACCGGCACCCATTAGAGGGCAACTTGTGCGCGAAATGGGAGACGCACTTCGGAAAAAGAAGGATGCGTTGGGTAGCTTGGTTGCCATGGAGATGGGTAAAATTAAAACGGAAGGTGATGGTGAAGTTCAGGAAATGATTGATATTGCAGATTTTGCTGTGGGTCAATCGCGCATGCTGTACGGCAAAACAATGCATTCAGAACGTCCGGATCATCGTATGTATGAGCAGTGGCATCCCTTAGGTGCAATTGGTGTTATTTCTGCATTTAATTTTCCAGTAGCTGTTTGGGCATGGAATGCATTTATTGCAACGATTTGCGGGGACACGACCATTTGGAAACCATCATCAACTGCGCCATTATGCGCGATTGCTATACAAAATATTTGCAATACGGTCATGGAGAAAAATGGGTATTCTGGAATTTTTTCAACCGTGATCGGCCGCGGATCAATCGTAGGCGAAAAAATGTTACATGATGGTCGTTTACCCCTGATTTCCTTCACAGGTTCAACCGCCATGGGCCGACATGTGAGTTCAGTCGTTTCCACCCGTTTTGGGAAAACCATATTAGAATTAGGGGGGAATAATGCAATCATTATTGATGAAACAGCAAATTTAGATTTGGCTATTCCGGCTGTGGCTTTTGGTGCAGTCGGCACAGCAGGTCAGCGATGCACTTCCACAAGGCGAGTCCTTATTCAAAAAAATATTCAAGACGATTTTATAAACAAATTGCTCAATGCCTATAAACAAGTGAGAATAGGTGATCCACTTGATGGTGGTACGTTGATGGGTCCATTGGTAAATGGAAAGGCTGTTGCTGATTATATTAATGCGATTGAAGCAGTAAAAGATGCCGGGGGGGAAGTGTTGTGCGGTGGTGCCCAATTGGAGGGAAAGGGGCATTATGTGACGCCAGCAATTGTAAAAGCAAAAAATGATTGGGAAATCGTTCAAAAAGAAACATTTGCTCCCATACTGTATGTTATTCCTTTTAATACCATCGAAGAAGCAGTGGAATTGCATAATGATGTTCCTCAAGGACTTTCTTCATCCATGTTTACCTCTAATGTGAGTCATGCGGAATATTTCTTATCTCATCGAGGTAGTGATTGTGGAATTGCTAATATTAATATTGGCACATCCGGTGCAGAAATTGGTGGTGCATTTGGCGGAGAAAAGGAAACAGGCGGTGGACGAGAATCCGGTTCCGATTCTTGGAAACAATATATGAGAAGACAGACCAATACCTTGAACTGGAGTTCAGAACTTCCATTGGCTCAAGGTATAAGTTTTAATTTAAGTAAATGAATTATCACCAATAATAATAACGAATAGAGATTAAACTATGTCAAGTATTTCAGCAATAAATGTAAAAGAAAACATCGGACAATACATGTTAGCCGATGGAATGGATTATGTCATTGACTTGAATAAAAGTCATGGATCATGGTTAGCGGATGGCCGCGATGGAAAGGAATACTTAGATTTATTTTCCATGTTCGCATCCATGTCGGTTGGATATAATCACCCTTATCTCATTGAGAATAAAGATCGACTTGTCAACGCAGCCATGAATAAACCTGCCAATTCAGATATTTATTCATCAGAAATGGCCGAATTTGTTGATACGATGGGACGGTTAGCACAACCGGATTATTTACCATATGCATTTTATGTAGAAGGTGGAGGGTTGGCAGTAGAAAATGCACTTAAAGTAGCATTTGATTGGAAAGTTCGCAAAAATTTATCAAATGGCAAAAGCGAAGGCGGATCGAAAATTCTTCATTTCAAAGAATGTTTTCATGGCAGAACAGGATACACCCTCAGTCTCACTGATTCTCCTGATAAACGTAAAACAGAATATTTCCCGAAGTTTAATTGGCCGCGTATTCACAATCCGAAATTATCATTTCCTTTGACTGATACAGTCATAAACGATGTTAAAATCGAAGAGGCGAAGGCAATCAATGAAATTAAGTCAGCGATAAAACAATTTCCTGATGAAATTGCAGGATTGATCATTGAACCTATTCAAGGGGAGGGTGGAGATAATTATTTTCGTGAATCCTTTTTTAGACAACTAAGAAAATTGGCAGATGAACATGAGTTTTTACTCATTTATGATGAAGTTCAAACGGGGGTTGGTCTTACAGGAAAAATGTGGGCTCACGAGCATTATGGTAAGGATTGTCGTCCAGATATCATCTGTTTTGGTAAAAAGACCCAGGTATGCGGTATATTTGCTGCTGCCAGGCTGGATGAGGTAGACGGACATGTTTTTAAAGAATCCAGCAGGATTAATTCGACCTGGGGAGGGAATCTGGTTGATATGGTTCGATTTACCATGTATTTAGAAATTATTGAACAGGAAAATCTCATCGATCAGGTGATGGAAAATGGTGCATACTTAAGACAGGGATTAGAATCACTCCAGGCCAATCATAATGCCATGATAACCAATGCGCGTAATCTCGGATTGTTTGGTGCGTTTGATTTGCCCAGTACTAATGAAAGAGATAGAATGCTCGCTTTAATTGCAGAAGAAGGAGCCATTATGTTGGGTTGTGGTTATACATCCATTCGGTTTCGCCCTCATTTAATTATTTCTAAATCAGAAATAGATCAGGGACTTGCTATGATTAATCGTGCATTGTCTCGATAATTAGACTTATGTCAGAAATTGGTGTTCTATACATCGTCTCAACCCCCATTGGTAACTTAGAAGATATCACCCTTCGAGCGTTGCGTATTTTAAAAGAAGTATCTCTCATTGCTGCAGAGGATACAAGACTAACGAGAAAATTACTGACTCATTATAATATTTCAACGCCAACAGTCAGCTATTATGAACATAACAGGTTTACCCGAATTCCAAAGATAATTGATCATTTAAGTACAGAAAAAGACGTGGCTGTCGTTACGGATGCGGGTACCCCTGGAATTAGCGATCCCGCATACAAATTAATCCGGGCTGCCATTGAATCCGGAAGCAGGATAGAAGCCATCCCAGGTCCCTCCGCCTCTATCACTGCACTTACCGCTTCAGGATTGCCTACAGATCGTTTTATATTTGAAGGCTTCTTACCCCATAAAAAAGGCAGAAAAGCTAAATTGACCCGATTAAGTGCCATTGAGGCTACGGTTATATTTTATGAAAGCCCAAAACGCATTGTTCGGACTTTGAAAGATATTTTGGAATTCATGGGTGACCGTCCGGCAGTAATTGGACGAGAATTGACGAAGTTGCATGAAGAAATGATTCGAGGAAATGTATCAAAATTACTATCCCATTTCACACAAAAAACACCTCGAGGTGAATTTGTCATTATGATTGGAAAGGATGACCCCAATGTCTATTTCTAAAGGCATATTTATTTCTTTTGAAGGAATTGATGGTTGTGGAAAAAGTACCCAGGTCAAATTGCTTATGGATGCCATGAACCAATCGGGGGAAAAAACAATATTGGTCAGAGAACCTGGGGGCACCATAATTTCTGAAGAAATTCGCGAAATATTGCTCCATCGCCATTTAGAAGATATTTGTGACCGAACGGAAGCACTACTTATGACTGGGAGTCGCGCTCAATTGACGTATGAGGTCATCCAGCCCAATTTAACTGCTGGCATAAATGTCATTGCCGACAGATTTACCGACTCCACTTTAGCTTATCAGGGCGGAGGGCGAAATATTGATTTGGGTTGGTTGGTTAAACTCAATAAATTCGCCACGAACAAATTGGAACCTCATGTCACATTTTTCGTTGATATTTTACCGGAAGAAGCATCCCGGAGAAAAAAACAAGAAAGAGATCGGATTGAACGAGCGGGAATTGATTTGCAAACGAAGGTTCGCAATGCCTATCTTGAATTGGGAAATCAATTCCATGAAAGGATTGTTTTGATAGACGCTCATGACACGATTGATAATATCCACGGAGCAATTTTAACAGAATTACGAAGGAGACATTTATTCGAATGAAAAAATATTTTTTGAGGCTTATCCTCCCAATTGCCATTGTCACTGGTGCAATTTCATTGGCAGTGACTCAATCCAGTCTATATCGACAAATCGGCCAATCACAACGACTTTTTAATCAAGTGTATAACCAAATATTTTCTACTTATGTGGATGAATTAGATCCGGAAGCATTCACAAAAGCGAGTATCCATAGCATTACCCAAAATTTAGACCCTTACACTGTATTCATGGTGGAAGATGAACAACATCAGATAAATGTCTTGAGTAAGGGGAAGTATGGTGGTGTGGGTATCCAATTGGGGTATCGCAATAAAACCATGTCAGTTGTAGCTCCGATGGATGGTGGTCCGGCCAAAAAAGCCGGTATTATGAGTGGTGATGTCATATTAAAAGTGGATGGGGAAGATGTTAAAAAAATGACATTTAATGAAGCGGCATCGAAGATTCGAGGCAAAAAAGGGACGCAAGTTACACTTGCAATAAAACGATATAGCGAGGATGAGTCCATTGTTTTCAAATTAATTCGGTCCGTTATCAAAGTAAAGGAGGTCACCTATTCAGGGATGCTTTCTCCCACTACGGGTTATGTTCGGTTGAATCGGTTTTCGCGGAATACCCCGAATGAAATGCATAAAGCTTTTCAGCAACTATTAAATCAGAATTCAAAAGAAATCATCATTGACTTAAGAGATAATCCAGGCGGTTTGCTTTCTTCTGCAGTATCTATCTTGGATATGATTATTCAAAAGGATAATCCTTTGGTCTCGACAAAAGGGAGGACTAAAGATTCAAATCGATCTTTTTATTCCAGAAGAAAACCCCTTATACCGGATGACGTCAAAATTGCTGTTCTGATCAACCAAGGTAGTGCATCTGCCAGTGAAATTGTGGCAGGTGCTATTCAAGATTTGGATCGAGGAATCATTCTGGGGCAAAAATCTTATGGAAAAGGATTAGTCCAATCCCAATACCAAATTGATGATAAAAGAAGCATTAAAGTCACTACCGCCCGGTATTATATACCCAGTGGACGGTTTATCCAGAAACGTGATTATATTGATGATAAATTTATTCTGAATAAAACTGAAGAAGATTCTATTTTTACAACGATGAGCGGTCGGAATGTTTTGGGCAATGGAGGTATAACACCTGATTCGACCATTACAACTGAACTCATGGCAGCTCTTTCCAGCCAATATTGGCGGAGAGGTTACTTTTATACCTTTGCTCAGCAGAACAAACATCGATACCAAACGTTCTCTGAAGTATTAGATGACCTTACCATTATTGACAAATTCAATGAATTTATCAAAGAACAGGAGGATGATATTCAACTTCCAGGAGAAAAAGAATTGAGACAGGTAAAAGAGAAAATTGCTTCTTTAGACAGCATGAATGTAGAAGCGAATCAGGCGTTAGAAACCTTATCGGTATTTTACGAAAACCAGGAAGAACAAAGTATTGCATCAGAGTCAAATGATATTCGACAGGTAATTATTTTAGAATTCGCAGGATTAATGAACGGGCCAGAGGGTAGGGTCAAACAAGCATTAAAAGATGATAAAATTGTGAAAGTAGCACTTGATATTTTATCGGATAAACTGGTATATGAAACTTCATTGATTCCATCTCAAATAAGTGAAAATTAATTTGTATTTATGCTTTCCATTCTATTTAAGAAAAATAGTAAATTTCTGGGCTTTATTGGGGGCGATTAGCTCAGTTGGTTAGAGCGCTTGCTCGACACGCAAGAGGTCGGAGGTTCGAATCCCTCATCGCCCACGGTTAATATGTCAGCAAATTCTGTCAGATAAGGAAAAATGCCGGCAGAAGAAAAGATCGTTTTCTTCGCCCAGTCAAAACATACATAATGATACAATTATTATATCTAATACCTTCCAAAGTGGAGCTGATTTCTCCTATGGCGACATACAGCCATTTTATATTTTAAATTGACTCTTACATTTATTCTATGAGCGAAATCACAATTACTTTACCAGATAAATCGACTCGGTCATATGCTGCGGGAATTACACCTTTAGAAATAGCCGAGAGTATTGGACCTCGATTAGCCCAAGATACAGTTGCTGCATCTATCAATGGTGTACTGTCCGACGCGAATGTTTCTATTACGTATGATGCAAGGGTAAGTTTATATACAGGCAGTTCAGATGAGGGGCACGGAGTTCTCCTCCACAGTACTGCACATTTAATGGCACAGGCAGTAAAATCATTATGGCCAAAATCTCAGGTGACCATTGGCCCAGCCATCAAAAATAGATTTTATTATGATTTTGACATTGATGGAACCTTTTCCCCGGAAGATCTTAAAAAAATTGAGAGTAAAATGCGGGAACTTTCGAAAGCAAACCTCCCTGTATCCAGACAGAAATTATCGCGAAATGAAGCCATTAAATTATTTAAGGGGATGGGTGAAGATTATAAAGTTGAAATTATTGAACAGATTGATTCAGCTGACAATATTTCCGCCTATAGTCAAGGCGATTTTATTGACCTTTGCAGGGGGCCCCACGTGCCATCCACGGGTAAAATAAGACATTTTAAATTGCTGAGTAGTTCCGGTGCATATTGGCGAGGTGACGAAAAAAATAAAATGCTTCAGCGAATTTATGGAACGGTATTTTCCACCAAAAAAGAACTCAAAGAATATTTGATTTTTCTCGAAGAAGCGAAAAAAAGAGATCATCGCAAACTGGGAAAAGAGTTGGAAATTTATACATTCGATGATGAAGTAGGTCCCGGTTTACCGTTATGGCTTCCCAATGGGGGAATCATTATTGATGAACTGGAAGCGCTGGCTAAAGAAATAGAGACGCGCCATGGTTATCAACGGGTGCGTACGCCTCATTTAACCAAAGGTGATTTATATAAAAAATCCGGCCATCTGGATTTATATAAAGATGCAATGTTTCCGGCCATGGATGTGGATGGAATTGAATATTACGTTAAACCAATGAATTGTCCTCACCACCACAAAATTTATGATGCATCGCCAAAAAGTTATCGAGATTTACCTTTCCGAATTTCTGAATATGGTACGTGCTATCGATATGAAAAATCTGGGCAGCTATTTGGTCTCATGCGGGTCCGAAGTATGCAAATGAATGACGCACATATCTACTGTTCCCATGAAGACTTTGAAGTGGAGTTTATGGATGTATGCCAGATGTATTTGGAGTATTTCGATATATTTGGAATTGATAAATATGAAATGAGACTAAGCCTCCATGATCCGACAGCATTAGGTAAAAAATATATTGACGAACCGAAACTTTGGAATCAAACCGAAGATGTGGTTCGAAATGCTCTGAAAAATGGCGGTATTAATTTTGCGGAAATTCCAGGAGAAGCTGCCTTTTATGGTCCAAAAATTGATGTTCAGGTGTGGAGCGTAATCGGAAAAGAATTTACCTTAGGCACAAATCAGGTTGATTTTGCAATACCAAAACGGTTTAACTTAACCTATACAGATGAGAATGGAAGTGAGCAAACTCCTTTATGTATTCACCGTGCGCCTTTAAGTACACATGAACGATTTATTGGGTTTCTCATCGAACATTACGGAGGCGATTTTCCATTATGGCTCTCCCCAATCCAAGTAATTATTTTGCCCGTCTCGGAAAAAACACATACTTATGCGACATCAGTTCAGTCAAAATTTAAAGCAGCAGGCATTCGCGTTAAAATGGATGATCGTCCTGAAAAAATTGGTGCCAAAATTCGTCAGGCAGAACTGAGTAAAATTCCTGTTATGGCGATTGTTGGCGAGAAAGAAGCAGAAAATAATACTGTATCGACACGCCGTAGATTTATTGGAGATCAGGGTGTGATCAAAACAGATCAATTGCTTAAAAACATTATTTCTGAAATAACACAAAGGAGTCTACCCCATCGCCAAAGTTAATAAGATTAGAGTAAACGAAAAAATACGTGCAGAGGAAGTACGTTTAATTTCTGAAACCGGGGAACAACTCGGTGTAATGAAAACCGAAGATGCCATTGCGAGGGCAATGGATGTGGGTCAAGATTTAATCGAAGTGTCCCCCAATGCAAAGCCGCCAGTAGCTAAAATCCTCAATTATGGAAAACTCAAATATGAGGAAAAGAAAAAAGCCCAGGCCAGTAAGAAGAAACAACATGTTGTTAAAATTAAAGAATTGCGTGTTCGTCCAAGAATTGATGATCACGATTTAATGACTAAAGTTAACCGGGGTAGGCAATTTATATCAGATGGTTGTAAACTTAAAATCACCCTCATGTATCGTGGCCGTGAAATGTCTCGACTTGATTTAGGTCTAGATGTTTTAGATCGTATAATAGATTTATTTTCCGATATCGCTGTTGTGGAAAAACATGGAGAATTGGAAGGTCGTCGTCAGACGATTATTTTGACTGGTAAATAGGAGATAGTCAATGCCAAAACAAAAAACAAGACGCAGTGCCGCCAAACGGTTTCGTTTGACAGGTACTGGTAAAATAAGACGAAACAAAGCAAACCATAGTCACATGCTCATTCGCCGGAGTAACAGTGCAAAACGTAAAATGCGTCAACCAGATTTGGTAGATGCATCTGAAACAAAGCGCGTCCGTCGGATGATTGCTCAATAGAATAGGAGACTAAAATGCCTAGAGCAAATAGTTCTGTGCCTCGGCACAGACGTCATCGCAAAATCGTGAAGCAGGCCAAGGGCTATTATGGTGCCCGGAGCCGCAACTTCAAAACAGCCAAAGAGGCAGTTGAGAAGGCAGGACTGTATGCATATCGTGATAGGAGACAGAGAAAACGTCAGTTTAGACGTCTGTGGATTATCCGTATCAATGCAGCTGCGCGGCAACACGGCTTGTCCTATTCACAGTTCATCGCTGGATTAAAAGCAAAAGGAATTGAACTCGACCGTAAGGTACTAGCCCATATGGCTATGAATGAGCCCAATAGTTTTGCTGAATTGGCCAAAGCCGTCGCTAGCTGATGAACATAAAGGAATCAATTGAATCGGTTCGAAAATTATTCCGGACCGATTCTGATCCTTTCCCTATTGATTATCAGGCTGTAGAAACATTACGTATAAAATATCTGGGTCGAAAAGGATTGGTCGCCGGCCTTTTTTCTAGGATGAATGATGTATCTGATAAAGAACGCCCAATAGCAGGCAAATTATTAAACGAAATAAAACAGGAAATTAGTTCTGTTTTTAACTCCCAAACAGGTTCATCCAAATCTCGAGAAAAATCTCACGGTGAATCAGATTATTCTTTACCGGGATTAACATTTCCCGTGGGTCATGTTCACCCCCTGCAGCAAACTATGGACGATATAAAATCTATATTCATGAATATAGGTTTTTCCGTGGCATATGGTCCTGAGATTGATGATGATTTTCATAATTTTGGTGCGTTGAATTTCCCCCCTGAACATCCTGCAAGAGATATGCAGGATACATTTTTTATTGATTCTGAAACCGTATTACGCACCCACACATCTAATGTGCAAATCCATTTAATGGAAGAAAAAGACCCACCCCTTCGTTATATCATCCCTGGACGTGTGTATCGAAATGAAGCAATTAGTTTTAAGAGCTATTGTCTTTTTCATCAAGTAGAAGGCCTTTATGTGGATAAAAATGTTTCCTTTGCTGATCAAAAGGGAATATTGGAATATTTTGTAAAACGGATGTTTGGCGCTAATACAAAAATGAGATTTCGCCCCAGTTATTTTCCGTTTACTGAGCCTAGTGCAGAAGTGGATATTTGGAGTGAAAAACGTAGTCAATGGTTGGAAATTCTTGGCTGCGGTATGGTAGATCCAGAGGTATTTAAATCCGTAGATATAGATACAGATATTTGGCATGGTTTTGCTTTTGGAATGGGTATTGAAAGAATCTGCATGTTGAAATATGGTATCGATGATATACGTTTATTATACCAGGGCGATATGCGATTTTTGGAGCAGTTTTAATGCGTATCTCCATTGATTGGTTAAAAGAATTTGTTAATGTGCCATCCAGTACGGAACAAACCGCTGATATGTTAACTATGCTGGGCCTTGAGGCGGAACAAGGCTTGGATACGGCTAATTTAAGCGATATAATAATTGGAGAGGTGAAAGAAAAGATCAAGCATCCTAATGCGGATAAACTGAGCCTATGTCAGGTATTTGATGGAAATAACACATTATCTGTTGTTTGTGGTGCACCCAACGTAGATACTGGACAAAAAATTGCTTTTGCACCTGTGGGATCCGTCCTCCCCGGAGATTTCAAAATTGGAAAAGCTAAAATCAGAGGCGAAGTAAGTAAAGGGATGATTTGTTCTGAAAGTGAATTGGGGGTCTCAGATGAACATGATGGTATCATGGTATTAAATGATGATGCCAAAGTTGGATCCTCATTCGTTCAATATATTCAAGAAAATGCTCCATCAATTGAATTGGATATAACCCCAAATCGCCCTGATTGTTTTTCACATTTAGGCGTGGCCCGGGATATTTCTGTTAAAATATCCTCCCCATTACATTCTCCCGACTATCAACCCCGCCCATTCACTAAAAGTGAAGTTGAAGATTGGATATCGGTTGAATTTGAGAATATAGATGAATGCCCACGCTATATAGCCGGAATCGTCAAAAATGTAATAGTAGGACCATCCCCCGATTGGCTGAAAAATCGATTGGAGTCTATCGGTCAGCGAAGTATTAATAATATTGTAGATATTTCAAATTTTGTCATGATGGAAATGGGCCACCCGACTCACATGTTCGATTACGATAAATTCGGTTCAAAGACGGTTTTCATTCGTCGAGGAAAAAAAGGTGAAAAGATAACAACGCTTGATGAAATAGAAAGAAAATTATCTCCAGAACAATTATTGATTACCAATGGAAAAATACCGGTGGCTATTGCAGGCGTGATGGGCGGTTTGGACAGTGCTGTAAGTAAGGAGACAACGACGGTTTTAATTGAGAGTGCTTTTTTTGATGCACCGACCATAAGAAAAGGTGCTAAATCACTTGGAATGAGTACGGATGCCTCTAAGCGATTTGAACGAGGCGCAGATCCCAATGGGGCAGAAAATGCATTCTGGCGAGTGATTCAATTGTTAGAAGAGGTGGCCGGAGGAAATTGGGTCGCCGGCGTAGCAGATCCTTACCCTAAAATAATTGAACAAAAACCCATTGAGCTAACGCGTGAAAAATTGGATTTATTATCCGGTTGTGACATCAATGACCCATTCGTTCTTCTGACTTTAAAAGGATTGGGCTGTACCGTAATAGGAAAGTCAAAAAAATGGATGGCAACACCACCATCTTGGCGCCCAGATTTAGAACGGGAAGTGGACTTAATAGAAGAAGTGATCCGATTATTTGGATTTGATAATGTGCCATCCAAATATCATTATAATGGCATTATGGAAAACCACGAGCCTGATCCACACAAAGGCCTAACAATCATGACATCTGTTTTGACAGGGCTGGGATTTACCCAGGTTTTCAATAATTCCTTACAATCCAGTCGAGAAGTATCTTTGTTGGATATACCATCGGTAAAGATTATGAATCCTTTATCTGATAAAATGGATCAATTACGGACGAGTTTAATTCCTGGATTATTAAAAACTGCAGACTTCAATGTTAAAAATGGTGAACCCGATTTGTTGCTATATGAGTGGGGAAACGTGTTTGAACAAGAAAACCCTGGAATGGCAGGCATTGTTGAAAAACTACAACTATCAGGAATGATCCACGGACTACTTCATGGTGAATCCGTACATCATAAGAAGAAACGTTCCGCATCCTTTTTTGCCCTAAAAGGCGTAATAGAATCATTTCTATCCAGATTACAAATTCAGAATATTCTTATTAAACCCGATAAAGATAATGATTATGGATTTCAAAATGCCTTTTCGGTAGAAGCAAAAGGAAATATCATTGGATATTTTGGGGATATTTCACATCAATTTGTTTCGGGGATGAATTTAGATATCAATCAATCATTTGGATTCCAATTTGATTTAAATACGCTTTTAGTCTTAACCAATAAAACAGTAAAGTATATTCCTATTATAAATTATCCTGTAGTCGAACGCGATTTGAATTTTGTTGTAAAAGAGAATACGCTTGTTGGAGACATCGTCTCAACCATTCAGAAAAATGGAAAATCTATAATAAAAAAAGTAGAACCATATAATATTTTCCGCGATGAATCTGTTGGGGAAAATAAAAAAGCAGTGGCATTAAAACTGCGATTTCAGAGTAATAGTAAAACACTTGAAGATAAGGACGTAAATTCAGTGATAAATGAAATTATACGAGTGGTTTCTAAAATTTTCAGCGCTAAATTACGTTAACAAAAAATGAGTGAATCAATGGATGGAAGTGAAAATTACGTGAAGGTGACCATCTACGGTCAGGAATACACCATTAAGGCACCTGCCGATGCAACGTATATCAAAAATATAGCGGAATATGTGGATATGAAAATGCGGGAGGTTCAGGATGAATTGTCTACGCCGCAGGTTCCGACTAAAGTGGCTATTCTTGCTGCGATGAATATTTCCGATGATTACTTTTCGGCCAAAAGAAAAACGGAAAAAATCAAAAATGATGTTGAGGGTAAAGTATCATCTTTGATTGAAATTGTCGACGAAGCAATTCAAAAATAATATTTATATCCCCTGACCATGGAACCAAAAATTCTATCCGGAAGAGAGGTCAGTAATAGTGTATACGCGACGCTAAAAGACCGAATAACCACTCTAAAATCTCAATCGATAATTCCCAGTTTGGCTGTCATTATAGTGGGCGAGGATCCTGCTTCTCAAGTATATGTGCGAAATAAAACACGGCAATTTTCAAACCATGGGCTTTTTTCTGATACGATAACATATCAATCAGATATTACTCAAGACGTATTACTTTCTAAAATATATGAATTGAATAAGAACAGCCAATTCCATGGAATCCTGGTTCAACTACCTCTACCAAACCATATAGACGAAGATGCAGTAATTAATGCAATTGATCCGATAAAGGATGTGGATGGTTTTCATCCATATAATTTGGGTTGTCTTGCAGCAGGAAAACCTATATTTATTCCCTGTACACCTAAAGGAATAATGCGGATTTTTCATCATTACAATATTACGATTTCAGGAAAGCATGTTGTTGTGGTTGGTCGGAGCAATATTGTTGGCCGGCCCATTTCAATCTTAACAAGTTTAAAACAAGCAAATTCCAATGGAACTACAACCATTTGTCATTCAGGTACGCATAATATAGGTCAATATACAAAACAGGCTGATATTATTATACTTGCCATGGGTTCTCCTGGATATTTAAAAGGGGATCATATTAAGGAAGGCGCTATTGTCATCGATGTAGGCATTAATCGTATCACCGATGATTCACCAAAAGGATATAAGTTAATGGGAGATGGGGATCAACTCTCTCTCTATAATAAAGTATCAGGTATTACACCTGTGCCCGGAGGTGTAGGACCTATGACTATTGCCATGTTGGTTGAAAATACGGTAGAAGCGGCAGAGCGAACACAGGTCTGATTTTTCATTGTACTTTATATAATTTGACCTATTTTCTATCGAAGACATTTTCATTATTTCGATGGAATTAACACTCACAAATAATAACAAAACCTATCATGTTGATTTAAAATCGACTGTCTGCCTGGCCATTCCATATAATTACAATGGTGATCAGCCAAATTTTTATGACGTTCCCAAGGGAGAAGCCCACCCTTATCAAGATGGATCTTTTGTTGGTGAGGCTATTGATGGAGTGGGGTGTGATGTTATGGTCTTGAATCAAAATGTTCATTGTACGGGAACCCATACAGAATGTGCAGGACATATTTATGATAAAGATATTTTTATCAATGATATATTAGCTCCCGATTTTATTTTATCTGAATTGATTTCCGTCTCGCCGGTTCATTGGTCAGAAACAGAGGAAAACTACCATTGCAATGTTGAAGATATTGAGTGGGTAATTACCCGCGAAATGATTGAAAATAAAGTAACCAATGCTACCGATGGTTTGGTGATCCGAACACTTCCAAATTCGGAAAATAAATTGACGAAAAAATACCATCCAGGTAATACGCCATTTTTCACAGCAGATGCCGTTCGGTATATTAATAAGCTCGGCATTATTCATTGGGTGGTAGATTTACCCACCATTGATAAATATGATGATGATGGCAGATTGGGAAATCATCATCTTTTTTTTGAAAGATTGGCACCCTATAAAAAAACTATCACAGAATTCGCCTTTATTCCTGAAAACATTCATGATGGTCAATATTTTATGAAAATTGAAATTCCGCCTATGCAATTAGATGCGGCACCTTCCAGACCATTTTTATTTAATTTTATGGAGGATTAATGAAAAACGAAAAACCATATCCGCCCCAATATTATCATGATTATTTGGGACTGGACAAATTATTGAATAGTCAGGAACTCAAAAGCGATGAATATGGTCAACACGCCCATGACGAAATGCTGTTCATTATTATTCATCAAGTTTATGAATTATGGTTTAAGCAAATTTTATTTGAATTGGACTCTGTAATTAATATTTTTGGGAAGGATGATATTAATGAGTCCCATATTGGTACTGCTGTTTCCAGAGTGAATCGCATTATTGAAATTCAAAAAATTCTGATTGATCAAATCCAAGTATTAGAAACCATGTCTCCCATGGATTTTCTTGATTTTAGAGATTTTTTAATTCCAGCTTCCGGTTTCCAAAGTGTTCAGTTTCGATTGGTAGAAAATAAATTGGGTTTGAAACTGGAAGATCGATTCAGCTATGGTGGATCAAATTATTGCTCATATCTAAAGACAGAAGATCAGGAAAAAGTTCAGGGGTCAGAAGATTTAAAATCCCTTTTTGAACTCATGGAAAGATGGCTGGAAAGAACACCATTTTTATATTGGGGAGAAACTTCTTTTTGGCAGGAATATGAACAAGCAGTGGCAACCATGCTGGCCGACGATAGACATTTGATTGACACTAATGAAAAACTATCAAATGCTGAGAAGGAAAAGCATTTAAACGAATATGCAAAAACGGAAGCATCTTTTGGTGTAGTGTTGAATCAATCCCAGCATAATAAAATGGTCCAAGATGGGCATTGGCGTCTTTCCCTAAAGGCAACCCAGGCCGCCCTACTCATATTATTATATCGGGATCACCCTATACTGCATAACCCATATCAATTATTGACAAAGTTGGCTGATGTGGATGAGTTATTCACCACATGGCGATATCGCCATGCACTCATGGTATCTAGAATGATCGGACGAAAAATTGGTACAGGCGGATCGACAGGATCGGAATACTTAACAAAAACTGCCGAAAAACACCGTATTTTTAGTGATATTGGTGAATTAACTACTTTTTTAATTCCAAGATCATCTTTGCCAAAACTCCCTCAAGAAGTTGAAAATAATCTTAATTTTCATTTTCATGTGAAAGATAAATAATGGATTTAAGTCTAAAAGGAAAAAATGCATTTGTGTGCGGAAGTACGCAGGGAATTGGCTTGGCAAGTGCAAAAATATTAGCTGAACGGGGTGCAACGATTACACTCATAGCTAGGAATAAAGGATTATTAGCCTCATTGGTTTCTTCGTTAAAAGGTGGAGGACATGATTATATTTGTGCAGATTTTAATGATCCTGATTCTCTTCGGAAGAATGTTAAAGATTATTTGGTAAACAAAAAAATAATTCATATACTGATTAATAATTCAGGTGGCCCTCCCGGTGGCCCACTCATTGATGCGAAAGAGGAGGAATTTATTATTGCCTACAATCGACATCTCATTTGTAATCAAATATTGGCACAAGCAGTAGTATCGGGAATGAAATCTGCAGGATGGGGACGGATTATCAATATTATTTCTACATCAGTGAAGCAGGTGATTCCGGGATTAGGTGTTTCGAATGCCACGAGGGGGGCAGTGGGGAACTGGGCAAAAACACTGGCGATTGAATTAGGAGAATTTGGTATTACGGTTAATAATATTCTACCGGGATTTACAAATACAAAACGTATTACTGATTTAGCTAACGTTCGAGCACAAGAAAATAATATGACTGATTTAGAAATATTCAATCGATGGATAAAAACTATACCGTTAGGCCGTTTAGCGGAACCAGAAGAAACCGCATCCGCAGTTGCTTTTTTGGCATCTGAATCTGCAAGTTATATTAATGGAACTGATATACCGGTGGATGGGGCACGCGTAAGCGCCTAATGGAACTACTATCCAATTTTATTAATGGCGCTTATGTAAATCCAAAATCCAATAATTATTTGGATGTATTTGAGCCAGCAACAGGACAAGTATATTGCCAAGTGCCCAATAGCAATGGTGACGATATTCATCTCGCTGTTAATTCAGCAATTGACGCTTTCCCAGAATGGTCATCTTTATCATTGGATGAACGATCTGTATTTTTGAATACCATTGCGGAAATGATTGAATCCCGCTTGGATGAATTCGCAAAATATGAATCGAGAGATACCGGGAAACCAATATCATTAGCCAGGAGTGTCGACATTCCCAGGGCAGTATCAAATTTTAGGTTTTTTGCGGAGTATGCCAGTCAATTTGAGTTTGAGTTTAATATTAATAATGATTCATCTCATAACACGGTGATTCGATCTCCTTTAGGACCAGTAGCATGTATCTCACCGTGGAACCTCCCTTTATACTTATTTACCTGGAAAATAGCACCGGCACTCATTACGGGCAATACCGTTGTAGCGAAACCGTCTGAATTAACACCATTTACTGCATTTAAATTTGGAGAAATATGCAAAGATGCCGGCTTGCCAGCTGGCGTATTAAATATTATTCATGGGCAGGGAATGACTGCTGGAGATGCATTAATCAGTCATAGTGGTATAAAAGCAATTTCATTTACGGGAGGAACGGATACAGGGAAAGTGATTGCAACTAAATCTGCGCCAATGTTTAAAAAAATATCGTTAGAAATGGGGGGTAAAAATCCTGCTGTTGTTTTTTCCGATTGTGATTATGATACAATGCTCGAAACGGTGGTAAAGTCTTCATTCTCGAATCAAGGACAAATATGTTTATGTAGTTCACGAATTATGGTAGAAGAAAATATTTACAATAAATTCCGAAAAGATTTTGTTGAAAAGGTCTCTGCGCTCATTGTGGGTGATCCAATTGAAGATTCCACCCAAATTGGGTCTATCACCTCAAAGCCCCATTTGGATAAAGTGATGACCTACATTGAATTGGCACAAGAAGAAGGTGGCACAATATTAACGGGTGGAAAACCAGTAACTATAAAAGGACGATGCGAAGGAGGTTGGTTTGTTGAACCGACTGTTATTGATGGTTTGATTAATTCGTGCAGAACCAATCAAGAAGAAATATTTGGTCCGATTGTCACAATTATTCCATTTAAGGATGAAGGGGAGGCCATTGATATTTCCAATGATACAGAATACGGATTATCTGCTACTATCTGGACGGAGGATATAGACAAGGCCACGCGCCTAGCGAGAAATATCGATGCTGGCGTTATTTGGATTAATTGCTGGTTGGTAAGGGATTTGAGAACGCCTTTTGGAGGAATGAAACAATCAGGAATGGGGCGGGAAGGTGGTACCGAAATACTAAACTTTTTTACAGAACCAAAAAATATATGCGAGCAAATTTCATGAAATTTGAAACGAATAAAGCACCAAAACCGGTGGGTTTATATCCACATGCAAGAAAAGTGGGAAATCTGCTTTTTCTGTCAGGCGTTGGACCGAGAAAACCAAATTCAAATGATATTCCCGGTGTTGAAGTGAATGAAAATGGAAATGTTATATCCCACGATATTGTTGCCCAATGTCATTCTGTTTTTGAAAATGTACGAATCATTCTTGAAGAAGCAGGTAGTTCGTGGGATAAGCTTGTGGATGTGACGGTTTTCCTCACAGATATCAAAAATGATTTTGACTCTTATAATAAGCTCTACTCAGAATACTTTAAGGAAAATCAACCGTGCCGAACCACAGTTGAAGTATCATCGTTACCCACACCCATCGCCATCGAATTGAAATGTATCGCGACCATTGATTAGGAAAAAATAATGCCCGTGAGACCACCGATTAATTTTAAAAAATGGATAGAAGATAATCGTCATTTGTTGAAACCGCCGGTTGGGAACCAAGTGGTGTACAAAGATGGTGATTTTATGATTATGGTAGTAGGCGGACCAAATACGCGCAAAGATTATCATGTGGATACGGTTGAAGAATTTTTCTATCAGTTAGAAGGAAATATGGTACTGAAGATTATGGATGGAGGGAAAAGGGTGGACATACCCATCAAAGAAGGTGAAATATTTTTACTTCCAAAAAATATTCCCCATTCACCTCAGCGATTTGAAAATACTGTTGGACTTGTAGTCGAATACCAGAGGGAACCCGGCGCATTGGATGCATTCCAGTGGTATTGTGATGAATGTAACGAAATGATTCATGAAGTCACTTTGGATTTAGAAAATATTGTGACCCAATT
Organism: Fidelibacterota bacterium; assembly: GCA_029938045.1. GTDB lineage: Bacteria > Fidelibacterota > Marinisomatia > Marinisomatales > TCS55 > TCS55. The sequence goes on from JAPYOT010000004.1 coordinate 46,994, forward strand.
ACCGCCATTATTTGATGCCTATTGGAATAATATTAAAGATAGAACATGTGGATCTTGTGGAGCTATTCAAGAAAAACCCTAATTCAATTTATTTCATTTAACCATCTTTCATTATGAAAATTGATATACATACCCATATACTTCCAAAAGAATGGCCAAATCTTAAAGAAAAGTACGGTTATGGCGGTTGGATTCATTTGGAGCACGACCATACTGGCTGCGCACGCATGATGAAGGATGAACAATTTTTCAGAGAGGTTGAATCCAATTTATGGGATCCCGGTGTACGGACAAAAGAATGCAGTGTGCACGGCGTTGATATCCAAGTGCTTTCAACAGTACCGGTTATGTTCAGTTATTGGGCAAAACCAAAAGATACTTTGGATATATCTAAATTACTTAATGACCATATTGCCGAAACTGTATCCAATTCGCCTAATCAATTTATAGGTCTGGGAACAATCCCCATGCAAGATACCGATTTAGCAATTGGCGAACTTGAACGATGCATCAACGAATTAGGTTTATCTGGTGTACAAATTGGGTCCAATATCAATGGGATGAATCTGAATGATGAATCATTATTTCCGATATTCGAAGCATTATCCGATTTAAATGGAGCTCTTTTTGTGCACCCATGGAATATAATGGGAAAGGAAACCATGGCTAAATATTGGCTTCCCTGGCTGGTGGGCATGCCTGCGGAAACGAGCCGGGCCATTTGCTCAATGATATTTGGGGGAATTTTTGAACGTTTGCCAAAATTGCGAGTTGCATTTGCCCATGGTGGCGGATCTTTTCCAGCAACGATTGGGCGAATTCAACACGGTTTCGACGCAAGGCCAGATTTATGTGCTGTTGATAATAAAATTGACCCAATTGACTATTTAGGAAAATTCTGGACCGATTCATTGGTGCATGATTTGGATGCATTGGCATTTTTAATTAAAAAGTTAGGTGTGGATAAAATTGCACTTGGAACAGATTATCCATTTCCTCTTGGAGAATTGGTGCCGGGGGCACTCATTGAATCGGGACCTTTATTAAAAGTCGAGAAAGAGAAAATGCTTTATTTAAATGCTTTAGATTGGCTTGGCATTACGAAAGAACGATTTAAATGATTTTTAAAAATTCCAAATTATTCGCGATTGAGTTAGATCAAAATGATCCATTAAAATCCTATAGAGACCAATTTTATTACCCCAAAGGTGAGAATGGGGAAGAAGTATTGTATTTATGTGGGAATTCTTTAGGCCTTCAATCAAAATCCGTTCGACCCTTAGTAGAAACGGAATTAAATGTTTGGGCGAAAGATGGTGTTTTAGGTCAACACAGACGATGGGAAAAATTTCATGAAAAGCTAATGGCAAATTCTGCTCGGCTTGTGGGTGCAAATCCATCTGAAGTTGTGGTCATGAATGCGCTCACAGTAAATATTAATTTATTATTAATCTCATTTTATCAGCCCACTAAAAATCGGCATAAAATCATGATCGAAAAAGGTGCTTTTCCCTCGGACCAATATGCGGTAGAATCTCATCTTGACCTTCATGGTTTTGATCCCAAAGATTCATTGATTGAATTAACCCCAAGAACGGGAGAGACCACACTTCGAACAGAAGATATCATTGATACAATCAATGATCTTGGTGAAGAATTAGCCACAATTATTATGGGGGGCGTCAACTATTATACCGGTCAGGCTTTTGATATGGAAACCATCACAAAAGCGGGGAAATCTGTAGGTGCATTTGTTGGATTTGATTTGGCCCACGCAGCGGGGAATATCCACTTAAATCTCCATGAATGGAATGTGGACTTTGCTGCTTGGTGTACATATAAATACCTTTGCGCAGGACCGGGAGCACCATCTGGAATATTTGTAAATAAAAAGCATCATCATTGGACGGGGCCAAGGCTGGCTGGCTGGTGGGGTCAAAATAAACAAACACGGTTTGATATGGGGCCTGACTTCGATCCTATTCAAACGGTTGAAGGATGGCAGATAAGCAATGCGCCTGTATTAGGAATGGCGCCTTTATTGGCTTCTATGAAAATATATGATGATGTGGGTATGATTGCAATTTGTGATAAAAGTCAAAAAATGACCGGGTATATGGAATTTCTTCTGAAAGAGAATCTACCTGAAATCAACATCATTACCCCAAATGATCCTAATCAAAGGGGGTGCCAACTATCTTTAGTTATACCGGGAGGCAAAGCCATTTTTGAATCCATTTCCCAAAAGGGTATTGTCTGTGATTGGCGTGAGCCCAATGTCATCCGTGTCGCCCCCCATCCATTATATAACCAATATTCTGAAGTATACAACTTCGTTCAAATTATACTTCATACCATTCTTGGATAAAAAAACGATTACCCTCATTGGGGCTGGTCTCGCCGGACCCCTCATGGCAACTTATTTAGCGCAACAGGGATTTACCGTAGAGATATTTGAACGCCGTAATGATATGCGTAAGGTTAAGCTTTCATCCGGGAGATCTATAAACTTAGCCCTTTCAATTCGGGGAATACATGCACTGAAGGAAGTGGGGCTTTACGAAAAGATTGCACCCATAACGATTCCTATGAAAGGCCGTATGATTCATGATATGGATGGAAAAACAAATCTTCAACCTTATGGTCAACGGGATGCAGAGGTGATTTATTCTGTTTCCCGTGCACAATTGAATAAAGAATTGATGACATTTGCTGAGAGAACGGGAAATGTCAGAATACATTTTAATCATGAACTTTCTTCTGTGGACCTTGATATGAATACACTTTCATTTATGCAGAAAAATAATGATAAAATTATTCAAAAAGATTTTACCTGCGTAATGGGATGTGATGGCTCCGCATCAGTTCTTAGAGATGAAATAGTAAATAAAACAAAAGCTATGTATAAGGAAAAACCGTTGGGACATGGATATAAAGAACTTCAGATTCTCCCTTCTAAAGATGGGCGTTTCCAGTTGGATAATCATGCACTACATATTTGGCCCCGCGGACAATTTATGCTTATTGCGCTTCCGAATATGGATAAAACTTTTACATGCACATTATTTCTTCCCATGACCGGCGAAGTAAGTTTTGATTCAATCGATACAGTGGAGAAAGTCATTGAATTGTTTCAATTCCATTTTTCAGATGTTTTGGATTTCATGCCCACCTTATCCACAGATTTTCTCTCAAATCCCACAGGCGATTTGGCATCGATTTATTGCGACCCATGGCATTATAAAGATAAAGCAGCATTAATTGGAGATGCGGCCCATGCTGTTGTACCTTTTTTTGGACAGGGAATGAATGCTTCGTTTCAGGATTGTACTGTCATGAATAACTTGATTGGCGATTTTAGAGGATATTGGGGAGATATCTTTTCAAACTACTCTGAATTACACGTAAAAAACGGTCATGCCATTGCGGATATGGCTATCGAAAATTATATTGAAATGCGCGATCATGTGAATGATCCAAATTATCAAAAAAGAAGAAAGCTGGAATTAGAATTGGAAAAAAGATTTCCGGACAAATTTATTCCGCGTTATTCCATGGTATCATTTCATCAAATTCCATATAATGACATATATATAAGAGGGGAGAAGCAGTTTGCATTAATTGATAAATTATTAGAAATAGATTCTACCGGAGAATCTATTGATGAAATGCTTGTGAAAAACTATTTTCATGAAGAATTGGCGTGAGTATAATTGCTCAGGCATTACGCCAATATAGAACTTTCATTATTAATCGGCCACGCAATCGGTAGGGATGGATACTGTACTGCATCTCGACAAAAGAAACCAATTGAGTTGTTATTTCAAATAGTTAAATAGTTATAATTTTACCTCTTGTATGCGCCCGTAGCTCAGCTGGATAGAGCGCTTGCCTCCGGAGCAAGAGGTCACAGGTTCGAATCCTGTCGGGCGTACATCCTTGCCTGACCATCGTAGAGAAACGAAGTTAGTTCAGGCTACAATATGTCAATAGGTTAAAGATATGAATCCAGTACTCATTTATAGCACTACTGATTCTCTGAAGGAAGCCAGAACCATTGGCAACGAATTGGTGAAGAATAAACTAGCAGCCTGTGTGAATATTATTCCAAATGTTGAATCTATATATAATTGGCAAAATGAGCTACACCAGGATTCGGAGTTTTTACTCATGATCAAGACAGATGCAAAATTTAAAAATGACATTCAAAATATGTTTGAAAAAAACCATTCGTATGATTTGCCCGAATTAATTATGGTTAACATCCAAGATAGTAGTGCTGCTTACCTCAGGTGGATGCAGGAAAACATTGGATAAAATTGGAACCTAAAAATGTTTCAAGGTAAAAAAGTAAAATATTTACTATATTTTGGTGCGATTGTCGCCATCGGCTCGGGGGGTTTTTATATAATAGGCGGAGATGAGTGGAGTATCATTGACAGTATTTACATGACGATAATTACCCTTTCCACGGTTGGATTTGGTGAAGTTTATCCATTATCAGATTTAGGGAAACTTTGGACAGTTATAGTTATTATTTTTGGTGTAAGCGGCTTTGCCGCTATTGTATATGAATTGGGTGCAGAATTAATTCAAATGAATACGTATCGGAGTCGAACTATGCGAAAAAAAATATCAAAACTTAAATCACACTATATTATTTGCGGGTACGGTAGAATGGGCGCCGTCATTGCAGGTGAATTGTATAAAAAAGGGATTCCATTCGTCATTGTTGAAATCAATGAATCCAAAATAAATATAATTCAAGATATTGGGTATATGCACATTCATGGCGATGCAACAATGGACGACATTCTTATAGAAGCGGGAATAGAAGGATGTGAAGGAATCGTCGTTGTGCTGGAAAATGATCAGGACAATCTTTTTGTCACCATGTCATCGCGAAACCTAAACAAAGACGCATATATTATCAGCCGATGCGCTCTTCATGATACGGGGAAAAAACTTAAGCGTGCCGGAGCAAATAAGGTTGTAAATCCTTATATCACTGGTGGGCATCGAATGGCAGAATTATTGATTAGTCCCTTTGTTGAAGATACGGTATCTCTTGAAACTCCCAATGATATGGCTGTCGACTTTTCATTAGAAGAATTTGCTGTTGAGGGTTTATCTACATGCAATGGGAAGACAATTGCTGAAACCAAATTAAGAGAAGACTATGGGTTATTGATAGTTGCTATTTCTAATGTCAATGGAGAGACAGAATTAAATCCTGGATCTGAAAAACGATTATTATCAGCGCAAAAGATAATGATAATAGGGTCACAAGAGAATCTCACCCGTTTTAAAGAAGATATGCTGAATTGATGTATAATATATATTATGTATAATATGATATTTAACAGAATATCACTTAACGACAAGATTGACCAATCTTCCCTTCACATATATCTCTTTTACAATTTCCTTCTCTTCTAAGTACCTAATTATTTTTGAATCAGCTTTCGCGAATTGTTTTATATCCTTTTCTTCCATGTTTAGATCTACTTCAATTTCCGATCTTCGTTTTCCATTGATTTGAACCGCTAATTTTAACTTATCAGATAGAATTAGATTTTCATCATAATTCGGCCAGTCATTAAAAGTAAGTTCAGATTCATTTCCTGATAATTCCCATAACTCTTGGGCTAAATGCGGCATAAATGGGTTCATTAATACAATAAAAGTTTTAATAATATCTATATTGATTGTTTCAAGTCCATGTATATGATTGATGAAAATCATAAATTCCGATACACATGTGTTAAATTGGAGATTCTCAATATTATGGGACACACGTTTAATCATATTATGTAAATAACGCAGTGTTTCTTTAGTCGGTTCATCATCAGTTACTATATGTGATAATTCGCCCTCATTAGTTATCAGTAACGCCCATAATTTTTTAATAAACCTGGAACATCCCTGCAATCCAGTTGAACTCCAGGGTTTAGCCTTATCTAATGGCCCCATAAACATCTCATACAAGCGCATAGCGTCCGCGCCGTGTGCATTAACCGTATCATCGGGGTTTATCACATTTCCGCGGGATTTACTCATTTTTGACCCATCATGACCCAATATCATGCCCTGATTAAAGAGTCTTTTGAAGGGTTCCTTTGTTGATACAAATCCTAAATCATATAGTACATGATGCCAGAATCGTGAATAAAGTAAATGGAGAACTGCATGTTCTGCGCCTCCTACATATAAATCCACCGGCATCCAGTACGCTTCTTTCGACTTATCCCAAGCATTTACAATATTATTTGGGTCAATATACCTTAAAAAGTACCAACACGATCCGGCCCATTGCGGCATGGTATTTGTTTCCCTAAGTCCTATTATTGTTCCACTATCATCTTTAACTTCAACCCATTCTGGGATAGTAGATAATGGTGATTCTCCTGTACCGGATGGTTCATATTTTTCTATTTTAGGTAGTTCAAGCGGTAACTCTGATTCATCCAGGGGAATGGTTTTACCATCCTTATGAATAATCGGTATGGGTTCACCCCAGTAACGCTGGCGAGAAAATAACCAATCACGCAGTTTGTATTGGATGGCCTTCTCTCCCAACTCATTTTCTTCTAACCAGGAAATGATTTTTGTTTTTGCACCATTAATATCTAACCCATTGAGAAAATCACTATTGATAGCGACCCCATCTCCAATATATGCTTCTCCAGCAAAATCGGTTGGAGTCTTTACCGTCCGAATAATGGGTAAATCGAATTCCTTTGCAAAGTCCCAATCTCTCTGATCTTGTCCCGGGACAGCCATGATAGCACCTGTACCGTAACTCATGATTACATAATCCGATATCCATATGGGAATTTCTTTCCCATTCACCGGATTAATCGCATTGGCGCCCAGATAAACACCTGTTTTTTCTTTATTCAGGTCGGTTCGATCCAAATCAGATTTCTTGGAAGCGATATCTATATATTCGTGTACTGCAGATTTTTGATCATTAGTTACCAGGTCTTTTACCCAGGGATGCTCTGGTGCCATGACCATATATGTGGCGCCAAACAGTGTGTCGGGTCGAGTGGTAAATACGCCTAATTTTTTATTTATCGATGGGATATGGAATTGAACGTTGGCACCTGTCGAACGGCCAATCCAATTTCGCTGCAATTCCTTCACACTGTGCGGCCAGTCAAGATCATCCAATCCATCTAATAAAGAGTCAGCGTATTTGGTGATTTTCAGCATCCATTGGCGCATGGGTACTCGAATAACAGGGTGTCCACCAATTTCCGACTTGCCATCTACCACTTCTTCATTGGCCAGAACTGCTTTTAACTCTGGGCACCAGTTCACCGGTACCTCTGCTTCGTACGCTAAACCCTTTTTATAAAGCTGGAGAAAAATCCATTGGGTCCATTTAACATAATTGGTGTCAGTGGTATTGATTTCCCTATCCCAATCATAAGAGAACCCCAACATGTCAATTTGTCGGCGAAAATTCTTTATATTATTTTTTATTGTAACAGATGGATGTGTACCGGTTTTGATTGCATATTGTTCTGCGGGCAAACCAAAAGCATCCCACCCCATTGGATGCAAAACATTGTAGCCTTTATGGCGTTTATATCTTGCAACAATATCCGTGGCAATATAACCCAGTGGGTGCCCTACGTGGAGACCGGCTCCGGATGGGTAGGGAAACATATCCAAGACATAATACTTCGGCTTTTCGGAATGATCATCAGCGCGAAATATTTTATTATCTTGCCAATAATCCTGCCACTTTTTCTCTATCTTTTTATGATTGTATGCCATATTTAATTAGTCAGTCTATTCCGTAATTATATATTGTCGGGGTGATCCCGATTGTATCGGGAAGACCTCATCTGTATTTTGTCGGGGTGAGAGGATTTGAACCTCCGACCTCGTCGTCCCGAACGACGCGCGC
>JAPYOT010000004.1:55014-57290 GCA_029938045.1 Fidelibacterota bacterium
TTGTCGGGGTGAGAGGATTTGAACCTCCGACCTCGTCGTCCCGAACGACGCGCGCTAACCGGGCTGCGCTACACCCCGAATTCGTCGTCAAATTTAGGTGCCTCTCCCCTCACAAAACAACCCATGAGAATACTTATATTATATAACGAATAATAAAAAATCCCCCGATCAGCAATACAGTAAATAGAATTGCCAGTTTATTAAAATATTGGTCAATGAAGTTTCGAATGGGTTCACCAAATTTCCATATAAGTCCGGTGACGAGTAAAAACCGTGCGGAACGACTAATGGTGGACGCAATTAAAAATAGTGAGAAATTGATATCAAATGCACCTGCAGATATCGTAAAAATCTTAAAAGGAATTGGTGTAAATCCAGCTGTAAAAATCACCCAAAAATTCCACGCATTATATTGTTCCTGAATTCTGTAAAAAAGGTCTTGAGTAAAGCCAGGAATAATATTAAAAAAGAATTGAGCCAGCCCGGAAAATTCACCTGGATTTGACCACCATAAAAAATATCCAATTCCAAAGCCAAACATAGCACCAACGATAGATCCCAGTGAACATAATATGCCATACCGTATTGCTTTTTTTCTGGCACCAAGTGCCAGGGCGATTAATAAAATATCTGGTGGAATTGGAAAAAATGATGCTTCAGCAAATGCCATCACAACCAATGCTACAGTTCCATATTTAGATTCTGACCATTTCAAAACCCAATCATATAAATCACGTACCCACTGCATTTAATTTATTCCTTTACACTATCCACAATTTTAAATGAAAGTGAATCATATCGAATGCCGGAAGTATCCTCTACAACAATCTGCCAATTCCCTGTTTTTTGACCTCTAATAGTGATATAACTCCATGTTCGCCAAAGGTAGGATCGTTCCAATTCTAACTTAACTTTCGACCGTAGTCTGCCCTCCTGATACCATTTATGGTAAATAACTTTAGAATCATTCTGATTATGAATGCCAGTCAAACAGTAGATTCTTTTCGTATCGACCGAAAATAATGAATCCGGATTTTCAATTCGACGATTGATAATACCCGTTCCTACCGTCATGCTTAATACTGAAATTTTTGATTCTGGATTACCTATTTCTGGTTTGTATATCTTTTTAAATCCAATGGTTGAGTCGATAGTTTGAATCATCACTTTATTAGAATCAACAGAATCTAGTAATAAAACTGTTTTCCCAACGTCATCAATATTGGGAATCAAATTTGTGGAATCGTCTATTATTTGAGGAATAATAATTTCTTGTTCAACTGATGAATCAAGATTAGTGGATGGTATAGTAGGGGCATCCTTTGGTGAAATAATTATATATAGTATATAAACAATATATACTCCACCCATTACCAAGGCTGCTTGATATAATTTTTGCCAAATAGCGATACTGACCAAAATCAATAAAACTATCGTAATCGCCATTAGGCCTGGGTTGTGTGTAATTATATCAAACACAGGCGGGGAATTTATATCAAACCATTGATTGAAATATATAGCCGAAAATCAATTTAAAGCTATTGTTTGAAAGTGTGGAAAGATAGATATTCTGCCCCAAAATCAAAAGGATTCTTCATGAAACATCTTTCATTATTAACAAGTCTTCTCCTGGTATTCTCTTGCGCGGAGGATAAAGCAAAAAAAGAAGTGACCAATATTGGTATTGAAAAATTGATTGATTCAGTCAGTTATGCAGTGGGGTTGGATATTGCCAATCGATTGGAACTAGAATACAAGGATATTGACTATCAAATGTTAAATCAAGGAATTAAAGATCATTTTGTTGGAAATGATCTTTTCCTATCTGATAAGGAACGCGAAGCTGTTATTTTCAAATATAATGAAAAAATCGTTCCAAAATATAGAATGGACCTGGAAAAAAAGAATATCCAGGAAGGGGTGAAATTTTTAAACGAAAATGCGAAGAACAATGATGTGATTGAACATCGAAGTGGCATTCAATATAAAATAATTAAAGATGCTTCGGGCAGTAAGCCCGAGCCAACGGAATGCGTAAGAATTCATTATGTGGGTAAATTAATTGATGGAACCACATTTGATAGCTCATATACAAGAGGAGAAACAGCTGTATTCCCAGTGAATCGCGTTGTTCCTGGATTCTCCCAAGGATTGCAACTTATGAGTCCTGGCGCAAAATATCAGATATTTATTCCAGGACAATTGGGATATGGCTCAGGAGACGGACCTGGCGGTCCCATGGCAGTCATGATATTTCAAATTGAATTATTAGAAAT
>JAPYOT010000043.1:0-2876 GCA_029938045.1 Fidelibacterota bacterium
TCACCTGTTGGACCAGGGATTACATGTACCATGACCCAGGAACCACTAGGTGTGGTGGCGGGAATAACGCCCTTTAATTTTCCTGCCATGGTGCCACTTTGGATGATTCCATTGGCCATAACCACAGGGAATTGCTTCATCCTGAAACCATCTGAACAAACACCATTATCAACACTTAAACTTGCTGAATATTTAAAAGAGGCAGGCCTTCCGGATGGCGTGTTCAATATTGTAAATGGTGCCAGAGAAGTGGTGGAAGGCATATGCGATCACCCGAATATTAAGGCTGTGGCTTTTGTGGGCTCAACTACTGTGGCGAAAATTGTTTATTCAAGGTCGACAGCAAATGGGAAAAGAGCCATTTGTCTGGGTGGTGCCAAAAATCACATGATTGTAGTACCGGATGCGGACCAGGATTCCACAGCGAAAGGATTACTTGCCAGTTCCATGGGTAGTGCGGGACAGCGATGTATGGCAGCGAGTGTGGCTGTGGGTGTGGCAGATGTTGATCCTATAATCAAACAATTGGTTGAAGAAGCTAAAAAATACAAACTCGGTATAGATATGGGAACGATTGTTAGTAGGGCATCATTTGATCGGATTAATAATTATATCGATGAAGCAGAGAAAATGGGTGCAAAAGTCTTAATTGATGGTCGAAACTCAACGGCACCGGATGGCTATGAAAATGGCTATTGGCTGGGGGTAACTATCCTGGATAATGTAGATCCGGATTGGCCAAGCGCTACAGATGAAATCTTTGGTCCGGTTTTGTCTATTATTCGGACAGACAACCTAGAAGATGCCCTAAAAATTGAAAATGGTAACCAATATGGAAATGCAGCTGCTGTCTTTACGACTTCTGGCCAAGTGGCCAAAACCATATCAGAATCAGCTTCTGCAGGCATGATAGGTATTAATATTGGTGTGCCTGTACCAAGAGAGCCTTTCAGCTTTGGTGGTTGGAATGAATCCAAATACGGTCACGGAGATATTACAGGAAAAAGCGGAGTAGACTTTTGGACGAATTTAAAAAAAGTAACATCCCGTTGGCCTGAGTCGAAGGAATCTTGGAAAAAATACTTTTAATTCAAAGATTTGAAAAGGGTTGAATTAAGAATTTTTATCGGAATTAACAGTACCCTTTTTTTCATATTCCCTATATATAACCATAATGACTGATTTATTTATTTTTGAGGAATATTGAATTTTTCCAAAACGAATTTGAGACTATCAGGGTAATCAGTTATAATACCATCCACTCCCTCATCGATTAATTTTTTCATAATCTGAGTTGTATTGATTGTCCAAGGAATCACTTTAAATCCAGCGGATTGAATTTCTTTAACACTGCTGCCTAAAAATTCGTTATCTGTGGGATCGATTAATCGCCATGACGGAGAGAAGATATTAATATATGATTTTGCTTCCTCTAAAATAGCTAAAGAAGTACCGCCGACCCCTTCAAAATGAATTCCGTTGAGCCAAGGGGAGGGTGTTGAATCATTTACAGATTTATATGAAGATGTTCCCACGAGTCCTGCTAAAAGGATTTCAGATTGTTGGTCATTTATATATTCTAATATTTGCCAGTGGAACGATTGAATGTTTACCAGATTTGCACGATTATTCAATTCAATCACCTGCAATACCGCATCTGCAAATTCATTGATTGGATATGTTGCTGGATAGTTAGGATTTGTTTTTAATTCAATATTACACCATATATTTTTATCAGGGTATTTTTGTAATAGCTCGAAAAGTTCCTGCAAAGTGGGAATTCTCTCGCTGGGATAGTTTTGACGTGGTGGTTCCGGGAATCGAATAAGATCGGGATTTAATGATCCACAATCAAATGATTTAATTTCAGTTAAAGTAAGGTTTTTTATCAATGGGCCGTAGCCTAATGAATCCGTTTTAATAGGATTCCCGTTATTTTCTAAACAGATATTTGGGTTAATCGCAACATCATGGAAAATAATTGGAATACCATCTTTTGTTACACCAACATCGAACTCTAAGGTGGTAACGCCTAATTCAATTGCTTTTTGGAATCCTACTAATGTGTTTTCTGGAGCAAGGCCACGTGCACCACGGTGACCTTGAATATCAACGGAATATTTTGTTTGAGAATTACATGAAAAAAAAATGAATCCATATAGAATAAAAATAAATAAATAAAATTTTTGGTTATTCATATAACTCTTATATTTATCATTGGGTCCATATTTTCCACTTTTTCATATTAGGTCAATAATGGGTGAGTAACAATTACTTATTTTAAATTTATGTGTCTATAATACCGTGGATATTACAATATTTATTCTTTTCTTTAGTGGTCATAGATTTATGAATCATTTTTCAATTATTAAAGATAACGAACCTATTCAAATTGGCAAAAATAAACCAATTCAAAATAATGAAACAAATATGACACAATATACCCCTGGAGATCTTTGTGAAATCCCGAACTTCCTAGGCTCGTGACGTGAGTTCGATTCTCATCGCCCGCTCTCTTCGTTTCAAGCTAAAGTAATGTAAAAAAAAGGTGATATGTTTTGATTACATGACACCTTTTAGTTCTGTTCACTTATTATTGAATATTTTATGAAAGAGATTGGCTATTATTTTGGGTAACTTTTAACATGAAATTCAGATATCTATTAATTTGTATCAGCTTATTGTTCGTATCCTGTGCAATATTTATCCCTGCATATAGTGACTATTCGAACGCAAAAAAATCCTTTAAAAATAAGCAATATGATTCTGCTGTGTACTATGTTTCAAGCTCACTGCATGCTAAGCCCAACAACAAAAAAGGTATCAAATTATTGGAAATGGCATATCCTCAGGCTGTAAAATATCACCAACAAAGG
>JAPYOT010000043.1:2976-6530 GCA_029938045.1 Fidelibacterota bacterium
TATCAAATTATTGGAAATGGCATATCCTCAGGCTGTAAAATATCACCAACAAAGGATTAATAGGTTAAAGAATTCCAATGAGGATAAAGAAAAATGGCCTCAATTGGTTGATGAATATGAGGCACTAATAAGACTTGGCTCCGAAATAAACAGGCTCCGTCCTGTATTGTTGAGTGCAGTGAATTATAACCTTATTTTGACTGCTGGTGATTATACGGCTGAACTGGCAGAAGCTAAACCTCGGGCAGCAGATTATCATTATACTAAAGGAATGGATTATCGTGAAGATATAACTAAGCAAAGCCAGAAACAGGCGGCAATTAATTTCAAATTGGCACTGAAATATGTGCCGGGCTATATGAACGCCCAAGAATTATATGAAGAAACCAAGGCAGCGGCGACCTTCACATTGCTCATCCGACCATTTGATGGTCCCCAGAGTATTACTGGTTTTATTAGAAATCAAATGATGATGCAGCAAACCACTGCTTCAAAAGAATTTTTACGGATTATTACGCGTGATCAGTTAAGGACAATTCTCAATGAACAGGGATTGGTCCAGGCTGGCATAACGGAAAATAATTACATGGAGATCGGTAAACTTTCCGGTGCTGACCATATCTTAAGCGCGACAATCGTTACTACTTACCGTCCTGTTGAAATAATAAATAATGAAATTTCACAGGAAAGGGAAGTTACGGTTAGGAAAGAAAGTTATGTGGATTCTGCCGGCATAAAAAGGACCAAAAACATTAAGGGTAAAGTGAAAGCGAAGGTCAAACACTTCAAGAAAAGCACCGGTGCAACGCTCAACTTGTCCTATCAAATAATGGGTGCAAATAGCGGTGAAATGGTTTTTTATGGTACCGTTAAAAAGAGAGAAAATTTTTTACATGAGTGGGCCACGTTTAAAGGGGATGATCGTGCTTTGAGTGATTACTACAAAAGGTTGGTAAAACGGCAGGAAGTATTTGCGCCTTCAAAAGGTGACTTGTATATGAAGATGGCCCGGGTAGTACCGCATCAATTTCACAATAAAATATACCAGCACTATTCTAATTAGCTGAAGTCCGAAAGGAATATTTTGTTTTTCCATTCACGTCGATTGAAATTCATCTTTGGATCTATATTATCCTTTTTGGCATTATTTGTTTTTTTCAGGTTATTTTTTGTTGTCTTCTTTTTTGGAGAATTGGATGGTCCTGCCACTGAATTGATTCGCGCTTTGTGGGTGGGTGTTCGCTTTGACCTGCGGTTAGCCGTATTTATCATTGTCCCCGTCGGATTGTTTTTTATGATTCCATTTATCAATCCATTGCGCACGGCAATTTCAAGACGACTGGTTAAAATTTATCTCCGAACCGTTTCCGTTTTAGTCACCTTTTTTTACGCTTTTGACATTGCCCATTATGGATACCTCAATCATCGTATTGATGTGTCCGCTTTTAAATTATTAGAAAATCCTATGATAGCCCTTCAAATGGTATGGGAATCATACCCCGTTGTTTGGTCAATAATTGGCTTATCTATTTTAATTTGGGCAACATGGCGTGCCATTGAAAAAGCATTCCAATATTTAGAAGATAGGCAGCGTCTTGTCCGGTTCAGGAATAAATTTTTTGCTTTCACTATGGGTGGAGTCATTTTACTTTTTTCTATATGGGGGACCTTCCGACAGTACCGGCTCTTATGGAGTGATGCCTATTTCAGCGAAGATCCTTTTATTGTTGCGGCGGGTCTGAACCCGATTCTTTACTTTAATGAGACGCGCTCATTTGTATTAGAGGATTTCAACGAAGAGAAGACAAGGGAATATTATGACCTTATGATCCAGGAATTGGGTGTGAAACAACCTGATCCAAAGCGTTTGTCCTATGCGCGCACTGTGGACGAACGGGAGGTCAAAAATCAACCCAACATTGTTATTATCTTTTTGGAATCGGTAGGATACAATCGAATGGCACGGTCTGGAAATCCATTGAATGCCACACCGAACCTGGATCAGCTTTCTACAGAAGGTATTTTCTTTGACCGTTTCTATATCCCCATGGTTGGTACGGCTCGATCGGTCTTTGGGATGGTGACGGGTATTCATGATGTCGTAAGAGTAGAAACAGCCTCTAGTAATCCCCGGATCGTGGATCAGTATTCATTAATCAATGCATTAACTGGGTATGAGAAATATTATATCATGGGCGGCAGTGCCAGTTGGCGAAATATTCGTGGACTTCTCCAAAATAATATTCCAGATATGCAAATTAAGGATCAGGATGATTTGGATTTTCCCCGGCTGGATGTATGGGGAATTTCTGATAATGACTTGTTCAAATTTGCCCACGATACCTTTCAAAATATTGATCAATCTCAACCTTTCTTTGCTATAGTTCAGACTGCTACGAACCATCGCCCTTATTCAATTCCAAAAAATATTGAAGGGTTTGATTTAAAAGATGTAGATAAAACGGTTTTGTCTAATGCTGGGTTTGATTCAAATGAACAGTATAATGCTATGAGAATGCTGGATCATGCGGTTGGAGAATATATTTCTTCAGCAAAAACAGCCTCTTATTTTAATAATACGATCTTCTTATTTTTTGGTGACCATGGAACGTCTGACCCCAGAGCATTACATATGCCTAAATCTGATTATGAATTAAAACTAAGATCTTACCAAGTTCCGTTTTTCATTTATGGTCCAGAACTTATAAAAGGTGGAATCGTGCGAAATGATGTATCCCAGTTGGTCGATCTACTACCTACTGTGAATGGTTTGGCCGGAAAACCTTATGAGAATAGAACAATGGGCCGAGACTTATTGAATGGTGAAATTCCAGTTGACCCATTAGCATTGATCATAAATAAAAAAATGGCAAAGCCGCACATAGCCGTCATTGGGCAGAATTATTATTTATCTATGGCCAATAGAAGAGGTGGTCCCAGAGTGAAATTGCATGAACTATGGTCCGATAAACCATTAGTGAATGTGAAGGATAAATATCCGGAAATTACGGATCGATATTTAGATCGCTTAAACGGCATATATGAAACAACGAAATATATGCTGTATCACAACCAGAAATAGAAATGGAGACGAAGGAGAGTTCGTCCCCGTTTCATACAGTCAAAACATTGGATACAAAACTAATATCTATGTTATTTATATTAGGCTATGTTTATTTTCATTATGATTCCAAATAGTTAGAAACGCAGTATCAAATATTTTAACGACAAAACTGATTTAAAAGAAATAAAGCATTACTTTGATAATGTAAAAAAGCCTTTTGTTATACAAAATGCTGTAAAAAGCAGAATAGATGTAAGCGCTTTAAATAAATTATTTGGTAATCAAAATATTACATTTCTCAATGATCAATCTGAAAAAGAGAATCTAAAGCTCTCAGATTTTATACAAAAAATAAATTCAGGCTCAAAATATAGACTCAGAGCAAATACAAAAATTGGGAACCAGATAGTTGATCATATAGACACTAGATATATTCAAAAAATAAAAAATAAAAAGAAACACTTTTTAGATTATCTATTGTCTTTTGGTA
>JAPYOT010000043.1:6630-14159 GCA_029938045.1 Fidelibacterota bacterium
CAAAAAATAAAAAATAAAAAGAAACACTTTTTAGATTATCTATTGTCTTTTGGTAAAGCATCTAGACAGCACACATTGTTTTTAAGTACTAAAGATTGCGTATTTGCAAAGCATGCTCACATAACATCTGGATTAATTATACAATTACATGAAAGTAAGAAATGGTACCTTTCAAAAACACGGGATGATTTTTGGCAGGTAAAATATAAAAGAGTTATCTTTCCTACGCCGCTCTATATCATGGATAAAAAAATAAAACATGAAAATGTAGTTACACTTGAGCCTGGTGATATGCTCTTTATACCAGCCTACTGGTTTCATTATACAACTTCCGAAAATACAAATATCAGCTATAGCCACTTTTTCACAGAACCAATGTCTTACTATCTAAAATATTCATTTCTCATGCTTGCCTATCAGGCAATATCAAATTCAATATATTCTTTTGTTCTAGCCATACAACAAGAGCCTGAGGAAAATATCTTTCACAAGCATGACCTCATTCATAGATGTAATAAAATAAGAAATAAAGAAAAAAGGTTAGAGGCTTTAGAATATTTTAGAAGCAATGACTACTCATAAATCGCAAAGGGCTATACATTGAAAAAATTTATATTTTTCAAGATGATCCATATCAAAACATATATTTCAATTTTCAACTTTGCTCAGTCATCCCTTGAAATATCCATTTAATCGTATCACCACAGCGTAACGATTCATTATGCGATTGAGAAATTCTTTCTTGTTTTTAAAGCGGATTAACCCTTATGCTTTGGAGTTAGATTCTAATCCAATTCTATTCAAAAGAGGAATAACATAATGAAGGAATTAAATTCAGCAATTCTGGCCAATCGATGTCAACTCTATGGACTTGTCACGTTACGTGCACTTATAGGTTGGCATTTTTTATATGAGGGTATATCCAAATTGATCAATCCGTATTGGTCATCTGCTGCATATCTGTTGGATTCAAAATGGATCTTTTCCGGATTAGCAAAAACCATTGTATCCAATCCAACTCTTTTAGGGATTTCGGATTATGTAAATATGTGGGGACTCACGCTGGTTGGCGTTTCGCTCCTCTTGGGAATTTTCAGTCGTTATACAACCTTAGTCGGGATGGGGTTTGTTATTTTATACTTTTTATTCGCGCCACCTCTTCTGGGATTAGAATATGGTCGTCCAGGGGAAGGTAGCTATTTAATCGTCAATAAAAATCTGATAGAAGCCTGCGCACTATGGGTGCTTCATTCCTTCCCAACTAGTCATATAATTGGTTTGGATCGATTTTTTAACCAATCAGCATCAAATTAAAGGAATCCAATTATGAGTGATAAATCAAACCAACCATCTGAAAATAATATGGATCGACGTAACTTGTTAAAAGGACTTGCCACTGTTCCTGTATTTGGACTTTTTCTAGTTAATCTATGGCGAAAAATGCGTCGGGATTCATTGATGAAATCAAATCTTTTATCCGATCTCGTTCAAGAAAAATCCGCCCCTGCTGTTATTAGTAGCCTTTCAGACAGTCGCCATTTAAATATCGGTATCATCGGTTATGGAGGGCGAGGTTCTCACCTTGTCCGTGGCGCAGGTTTTGCGACTAAAGGATGGACGGATACGGTAGCAGAAAATGCCAGAAAAAATAAGCTGGACAAAGGATTTGCAACATTCATGAGTCAAGAAGATTTGAATTGCTCATTGGTTGGCGTTTGCGATCTATTTGATGTTCGGGCGAATCAAGCGATTGATGCATCAAAAAATGAAACGCGTCCAGGTGGAAAACCTCAAGGGTCTGCAAATCGATATCGTCACTATAAGGATCTGTTGGCAGATGATAAAATTGATGCAGTTATCGTGGCGACACCAGATCATTGGCATTCACGGATCACCATAGACGCAGCCAAAGCGGGGAAACACGTCTATTGCGAAAAGGGACTCACGCGCACATTTGACGAAGCTGTAGATGTGTATAATACGGTTAAAGAAACAGGAATCACCTTTCAGCTAGGGCACCAAAACCGTCAGGTTGAAGCCAATGAAAAAGCAAAACAGATTATTAAACAAGGTCTCCTTGGGCCCATTAATTTGGTTGAGATTGCCACAAACCGAAATTCACCTTGGGGTGCATGGGTTTGGGATATCCATCCTGAAGGGAATGCAAAAACGATTGATTGGGATACATTCCAAGAGCCATCGCCCAATAAAATTCCTTTTGGTGAAGAAGCCCTTAAACGTTTCTTTCGCTGGCGTATGTGGTTTGATTACGGTACCGGTCTATCAGGCGACTTATTATCCCACGATTTTGATGCGATCAACCAAATGATGGATGTTGGTATACCTAAATATGCTTCATCTACGGGTGGAATCTATTTTTATAAAGATGGCCGAGATGTACCCGACGTTTGGAATGCCACTTTTGAGTATCCGGAAAAGGATTTAACCCTTTTATACAGCGCGACTCTTTCCAGCAATAGCCCTCGAGGGAATAAAATAATGGGGCACGACGCCACCATGCAGATGGGAGGTCAAAGCGGTGGTGGATCCGTTCATGGATTCATTGTGACGGCTGATTCGGAATCGACCCAATACAAGGATCGCTTAGAAAGTGGTATCATTAATCCGAAATATCCTATTTATACATATTCGCCGGGGTCAAAACAAATCGATGGTGTAACATCCGCCACATCCCGTTATTTCGCGAATAAAGGATTGTTATACACTTACCGAGAGGGGAAACGGGTTGATCCCACTCATCTCCATATTAAAGATTGGCTGGACTCCATTCGAAATGGTAGCCAACCGCGGTGTAATATCGAAGTAGCATTTCATGAGGCTGTGACTTGTCATATGGCGACAGAATCATACTTTCAGGGACGCCGAATCGAATGGGATCCCGTGAATCGGAAATTAATATAATAGAACAAAGTATATGACAAAAAACACCCGGTTGGGAACCATGATGTTCCTTCAGTATGCTCTTTGGGGTGCATGGCTCCCGGTTACAGCACGTTATCTTTCGGCCAGTATCGAAGATGGAGGACTCGGGTTTTCTGGTTCAGATATTGGCATGATTCTTGGGTTGGCCGGTTCAATTGGTGCTATTGCAGCTCCCTTTATTGCAGGTCAATTTGCGGACCGATATTTTAGCACTGAAAAAGTGCTGGCTTTTTTGGTTTTTACGGGTGGATTGGTTAAATGGTACACATCCACCCAAACCGATTACACATCATGGCTATACTTATCTATACTCTATAGTATATTGTATATGCCAACGCTGGCCTTATCAAATTCTGTTGCCTTTTCTCATGTTGATGATGCGGAAAATTCCTTCCCGAAGATCCGGGTTTGGGGCACCATCGGTTGGATTGCAGCAAGTTGGGCCTTCCCCATGATTTGGCTTCAACAGGATTTATCATTTCAACTTATGCCCCCATTTCTTAGCGGGGATGAAGTTCCCAATGTGACAGCGAGATTAGCGGATGCACTGAAATTCTCCGGTATTATTTCCATCACCTATGGTGTATTCTGTTTTATGCTTCCGAATACGCCGCCTAAAGCGGATGCTGTGGAGAAGTTGGCCTTTAAAAAAGCCTTCTCTCTTTTCAATAACAAATCGTTTCTCGTCCTCGTTTTTGCCAGTTTGGGTGTAAGTATTATTCACCAGATCTACTTTCTCCAGACAGGTCCTTTCCTCTCATTTATCGGGATTAAGGATAGTGCTATCGGACCAGCCATGACTATCGGTCAATTTGCGGAAATTGCAACGATGGCCTACTTAGGATTCTTCTTAAAGCGCCTCGGTTTTAAGAAAGTGATCACCATTGGCATTATGGCCTACTTCGCCCGTTATGCCATTTTTGGCACTTCTATTTTACCGGCTTGGGTCATGGTCGTTAGTCAGGCTTTTCATGGATTTTGTTTTGCATTTTTTTTCGCCGCCGGATTTATCTACGTAGATAAACTTGCGGATGATGATGTTCGCCATTCTGCCCAAACCGTTTTTGGAATTATCATTTTTGGAGGCGGACCGGTTGTGGGTGGTTGGCTTTCAGGTAAATTGCAGGAAATTTATACAGTCGCCGGGATTTTTGATTATTCCAATTTCTGGTATACACTGGCTGGAATGGGATTGGTTACGGGTATCTTATTTTTCTTCTTTTTCAATGAACAATTAAAAGAAAGCACAGAAAAGGAATGAGCAAAAAACGACTGGGCATAGGATTTATAGGTGGTGGTTTCATCACCCGTTTTCATATCCAATCGCTTATTTCAGTACGAAATGTAGATGTGATAGGTGTTATGTCTCTTACAAAAGCATCGGCAGTAGAGTCGGCAGCATTGGCACGATCCATCGGTGTGGGAGATAACGCCAAAGCATACGACACCATTACTGATATGATCGCTGACTCGACCATTGATGCATTGTGGGTTTGTTCCCCCAACTTCGCCCGCATTGAAACGTTTGAAGAAATCGCCAATGCAATATCTTCAGGAAAAGGTGAATTGATCGGCGTGGCTTGCGAAAAGCCATTAGGACGAAATGTAGCCGAAGCAAAAAAAGTATTAGAGCTCACAAAGAGCGTGGGTCTTTTGGACGGTTATTTGGAAAACCAGGTTTTTTCTCCTTCCATTGTACGGGGAAAAGAGATCATCTGGGCTCGTGGCGCTTCAACCACTGGTCGACCTTATTTAGCTCGAGCGGCAGAAGAACATAGCGGTCCCCACATGCCTTGGTTTTGGGAAGGATCTCTCCAAGGTGGTGGCGTACTCAATGATATGATGTGTCATTCTGTGGAGGAAGCGCGCTTTATGCTCACCGAACCGGGAAAACCTCGGGAATCTATCAAACCCATTAGCATCAGCGCCCATACGGACTGTCTGAAATGGCAGCGGCCCGAATATGCAAAAATACTTTCGGATAATAGTAATGGGGAAACAGATTATTCCAAAAAACCATCGGAAGATTTTGCCCGATCTCTCATAGAATATTTGGATGAGGATGGAAATAAACTCATCGTGGAAACCACTACATCATGGTGTTTTGTGGGTGAAGGATTGCGTTTAAGTATGGAACTATTCGGACCAGAGTATTCCATGTTTGTGAATACGCTGGATCCAGATTTGAAAGTTTTTTTCAGCCGAAAAGTCGCCGGAGCAGAAGGGGAAGATTTGGTGGAAAAACAGAATGCTGAATCTGGCTCCATGCCCATAGTCAGCAATGAAGCAGAGGTATATGGATATACAGCTGAAAATCGCCACATGGTTGAATGCTTTTTGGCGGGTAAACGTCCGGGAGAAAATTTTGATGATGGTCTGGATGTAACGCGCCTCCTGATGGCAGCTTATATGAGTGCTGAGCAAGGAAAAACCATACAACTTCCCAACACTGAGATTGAAACATTCATACCGGCTGTGGCCCGAGGTGAGTGGAACCCGAAAGGTTAATGATGAATAAATTCAACATACTTTTTATAACACTATTAATAATTGGCTGTTCTTCCAATAATGATTGGACTGTTCTATTTGATGGTGAAAAGGTCACAGGATTAAGAGGATATAAACAGGTAGGATTTCCTAATTCCTGGGAAATTGTGGATGGCACATTAAAAACAATCCCCGGATATGGTGTTGATCTCATTAGTGAAGATATTTACAATAATTTTGAATTGGAACTGGAATGGAAAGTACCAGAAGGAGGCAACAGTGGCATTTTTTATTTTGCAACAGAAGCAGGGGATTACATTTGGCAATCCGCACCTGAAATGCAGGTGCTGGATGATAAAAAACATTCAGATGGAAAAAATACTCTCACATCAGCCGGCGCACTCTATGCAATGATTGCACCGCCAAAAAGTGTGGTGAATCCTGTAGGTGAGTTCAATCAGGTTCGCATCAAAGTAAAAGATAACCATGTGGAACACTGGCTGAACGGCACCAAGGTGGTGGAATACGAATACCAGAGTGATGCCATGTGGGATTTGGTGGCTAAAAGTAAATTCAATACTATGCCCCTATTTGCCAAAGCATCAGAAGGTCATATCGGTATTCAAGGTGACCATGGGGAAATTTGGTACCGTAATATCCGTATCAGGAAATTAAATTGAATCGTCGAAATTTCATCAAACGATCTGCTGCCATCACAGGTGGGTTAGCCCTATCGGGGTTCGGCAGTACTTTACTTTCTGGGTCAAATAATTTCCCCTTCAAAATTTCATTGGCTGAATGGTCCCTGCATCGCGCATTAGGAAAAAAGGAAATTAACCATTTGGACTTTGCAGCCATCGCCAAAAAAGAATTTGGCATTTCTGCAGTTGAATATGTAAATACATTTTTCTTTGAAAAAGCGAATGACTATAAATATTTGTCAGAAATGAAAAAAAGGGTGGACGATTTAGGAAGCAAAAGTTTGCTAATCATGTGTGATAACGAAGGAAATTTGGGTGATCCGGATAATAAAAAACGTGCACAAGCAATCGAAAATCATTATAAATGGACCGAGGCAGCTAAATATTTAGGATGTCATTCCATCCGCGTGAATGCCCGAAGCGAAGGGTCATGGGATGACCAGATTAAATTAGCGGCGGATGGCCTCCATCGCCTTAACGAATTTGGAGATTCTATTGGTATCAATACAATCGTGGAGAACCACGGCGGACTTTCATCCAACGGAAAATGGCTATCAGCAGTTATGGAAAGAGTGGATCATCCAAGGGTGGGCACGCTCCCGGATTTCGGCAATTTCCGCATCCAAGGCGACGAATGGTATGACCGTTATAAAGGGATGAAGGAATTAATGCCTTACGCTAAAGCAGTCAGTGCTAAAAGTCATGAATTTGATGAAAAAGGTAATGAAACTGGTTCGGACTTCTACCGCATTATGAATATTGTTTTAGACGCGGGTTATAAGGGCTATGTGGGCATTGAATATGAAGGTAGCGTCCATACCGAAATGGAAGGCATTCACTTGACAAACGATTTGCTGAAAAAGATCAGGGATTCCATTTAAATATTTTTTCAAGAAAATAGTATTATGATAGCAAATAATTGGAATGAAGCCAAAGTTCAAGTGGATGCATGGAAATTCGCAGGGCTAAAAGTGGTATTCACCAACGGTTGTTTTGATATTCTCCACCGAGGCCATGTGGAGTATTTAGCTGACGCTAAGTTACTTGGAAGCAAATTGGTTTTGGCGTTGAATAGTGATCGCTCAGTTCTTGAATTGAAGGGGGCACACCGCCCTATCCAAACTCAAGATGACAGAGCAGCCATTCTGGATGCATTAGAGTCGATTGATTTGGTGGTTGTTTTTGATGAAGATACGCCAGCAAAAATCATTCAAATGCTTTTACCAGATGTGTTGGTAAAAGGGAGTGATTATTCAACAGAAACAATTGTGGGCGCGGATACTGTTATTGAGAATGGGGGAGATGTAAAAGTAGTTTCATTCCGACCCGGCCACAGTACTTCAGAAATCTTAGAAAAAATTATTAAATTATAACTATCTAATGCCACAATGCGATGGC
>JAPYOT010000044.1:0-7749 GCA_029938045.1 Fidelibacterota bacterium
ACCTTCTTTGATGCTTTAATCAAGGAATAACGTTTGTATTCCATGAGGGCAGAAATATCGTGGGCCACCGCAGCGCGGATGAAATATTCTCCCGTTCCCGTTGCGGAAACAGCGCAGGTCTCATTGTTGGCGTAGGTCCCGGCGCCTATGATAGGCACATCGCCAACACGGCCCCAGCGTTTGTTTGTCATGCCCCCGGTGGATGTGCCCGCGGCTAGATTGCCATCTTTATCCAAAGCCACACAACCAACAGTGCCATATTTTTTTTGTTCATTCTTTTTCATTTTTTGGATGGCTTTCCACCGTCGTTCAGTGTAAAAGTATTTGGGATCTACAATTTCAAGGCCTTCTTCTGCGGCAAATTTATCCGCCCCTTCGCCGGCCAATAAAACATGCCATGTCTCTTCCATGACCTTTCGCGCTGCTGTAATGGGATTCTTCACAGTTTTTACTCCGGCCACAGCGCCCGCTTTCAGATCCGCCCCATTCATGATGGCAGCGTCCAATTCATTGGTTCCCGCATTGGTGAATACGGCGCCCTTGCCTGCATTAAAAAGGGGAGAATCTTCCATGATGTGTATGGTGGCTTCCACGGCATCTAGGGCGGACCCACCAGACGACAAAATTTTATATCCTGCTTTGAGCGATTCTTCCAGTTTGGCGCGATAGGCCGCTTCTTTTTCTGGTGTCATATTCTTTTTCAGGATTGTCCCGGCACCACCATGGATGACCAGTGCGAACTTTTCCTTTGGTTTTGCTTCGGCTACTTGGATAATAGATAAAACCAAAATGACTATGGTGCCCAATGCATTTCTAATGTTTTTCACAGATTAATTCCTCCGCGAAGCTAGTTTGGCTAATAACCGTAAAATTTCTAAATAGAGCCAGACCAAGGTGACCAGAAGTCCGAATGCACCATACCATTCCATGTATTTTGGGGCTCCTTTTTCTGCCGCTTCTTCGATGAAATCAAAATCGAGGACGAGATTTAATGCTGCAATAATGACCACACCAATACTGAATAAAATGCTCATGTTTGAATTACCATGAATCATGGGAACACCAACGCCAAACATACCTAATATCCAACTGATGAGATAAACAAAAGCAATGCCACCTGTAGCCGCTACCACACCCAGTTTGAAGTTTTCCGTTGCCTTAATCAGTCCGGAACGATAAGCTAAAAGTAAAGCACTAAGTGTCCCAAAAGTCAGCATAACCGCCTGGTTCACAATTCCGGGATAACGCATTTCAAAATATTTGGAAATACCACCCAACGCTAATCCCTGCAATAGGGCGTATGCAGGTACCGTGTACTTTGCGAGATGGTGCTTGAAAGCGGTCAAAATTGCCACACCAAATCCGCCAAAAATGCCGATCATCATGAACATATTTGTTCTGGGGTCTCCTAAGGGAAGATTCCAGGTATAAAGGGCTGTGGTCATGAGTAGAAGCAACCCCAGTGCTGTTTTATGCACCGTACCCATGATGGTCATGGTGGCACCAGCGGTTACGTCTAATCCGGAAAATGTTTTCGCATTCAGCGTGGGATTCCCGGAGCGAAGGGTTAAATGGCGATTCATGAATAATTCTCCATGCTATCATTAATGGCATTCACCAATTGGTCCATGGCGACACGGTCTTGCTGCTGTGAATCCCGATGGCGGAGCGTTACCGTTTGGTCTTTTACGGATTGATGGTCAATCGTAATACCATAAGGGGTTCCCGCTTCATCTTGGCGGTAGTATCGTTTTCCGATAGATCCTTGTTGATCGTAAATCACTTTGAAATGAGGTTTTAAAATATCCATTACATTCCGACCAATTTCCGGTAATCCATCCTTTTTCACTAATGGACAAACTACAGCAGTTACCGGTGCAATTCGGGGATGGAGTTTCATCACCACGCGATTGTTTTCATCATCTTCCCAATAGGCATCCGAAAGAACCGCAAGCATCATGCGATTTAATCCCGCTGATGTTTCAATAATATAAGGGAGGAACCGTTCATTGTTCGGTTGGTCAAAAATTTCCATTTTCTTTCCAGAGAATTCTTGATGGCGTCGGAGGTCAAAGTCCGTACGGTTGTGAATTCCTTCAATCTCAGACCACCCAAATGGGAATTCAAACTCTATATCCCAGGCTTCTTTGGCGTAGTGGGCCAGTTCACCTTCCCCATGTTCATGAAAACGGAGTTTTTTTGCATCGACTCCCAGTTGGTTATAAAAGGCCATCCGTTCATCTTTCCAGTCCACCATGGATTGGTCATCAGACCCGGGCTTTACAAAATACTGCATTTCCATTTGTTCAAATTCACGGGTACGAAAGATAAAGTTTCTGGCCACAATTTCATTTCGAAATGCTTTCCCGATCTGGGCGATGCCAAAGGGCACTTTCAACCGCATGGCATTTTGAGTAAGAAGATAATTCACATAAATACCCTGGGCAGTTTCCGGTCTTAAATATGCAGTATTGGCTTCTTCTTCTACCGGGCCGATATGGGTTTTAAACATGAGGTTGAACTGGCGTGGTTCTGTAAGATTACCTGTAGTCCCGCATTTAGGGCATTGGATTTCATTCCATTTGCCATCTTCCGGATTTCCATCAAATAATTCATCGGCGCGGTGTCGCGCTTTACATTGTTTACAATCCACCAATGGATCATTAAATGCACCCACATGCCCTGAGGCTTCCCATATTTTGGGATGCATTAAGATACCGCTATCTAACCCAACAATATTTTCATGAAGTTGGGTCATGGCTCGCCACCAGAGTTGGGAAATATTATTTTTAAGAGCAATACCCAATGGGCCATAATCATAAACGGCTCCGAAGCCACCATAAATTTCAGAACTTTGAAATACAAACCCTCTGCGTTTGCAAAGGGAAACAATTTTTTCCATACTCATAAGGTTGAGTTAAATCTCCGTTAATTATTAAGACGGGAAATTAGGAAATTATTTAGATAAATAAATGGTGTGAAATGATGAAAGCATTGAATCATTTCTAATATTATATAATAATGAGATTGCTTCTCCGTCGGTTGACGAATCGCAATAACAGTAATGGTTAATCCATTTCTTTCAGTTCACGCTCAATTTGATCGCTATAGGCAATAGAATCATCGGTAGTTTCAACGATTGGAGGTGTTTCTTTCGTTGTTTTGATATAAATCAAAATAATGGTAAGCCCTAATAGGCCAATAAAAATAGGGGCAATCCAGGCAAAATAATTAAAACCTTCTGCCACAGGAACGGCCAAAACACGTTCTCCAAATTTTCCTTTATAATAATCGAGAATTTCAGTTTTCGTTTTCCCTGTATTCACCATGCCTGCAATTTCAATTTCCATCTCCTTGTTACCATGGTCATATACAGTGCCACTCCAACAGCATGTGGCCATAAGACTTTGTTCCAGATCCATGATAAGATCACTTTTTTCGTCGGCCCATACCAAACTCAGAATGAATATAATAGGAATGAGTTTTTTCATTTCTTTTTGGCCTTCTTTTTCTTTTTGGTTTTACGACGTTTTTTTCTTGGAGGAGCCGCCCGCTTTTTATTGATGAGCTCTACCCCTTCTTCTAATGTCATTTTTTCCGGATCTGTATCTCGAGGCAGAGAAGCATTAAATTTTCCATCCGTGAGATAAGGGCCATATCGTCCGGATTTCAAGACCAAAGATTCTCCTGTTTCCGGATGATTACCCAATGTGCGTAATTCTTGAGGACCGCTATTTCGATTCTTAATCAGCTCCAATGCTTCTGCCAATTCAATGGTTAAAGGCGACATAGTGGAAGGGATGGTTCCGTTTTTTCCTTTCCCTGCAGTCACGTAGGGTCCGAATCGGCCATAGTCCGCTTTCACATCTTCGTCAGAATCAGGAAATTTTCCTAATATTCTGGGGAGTGATAATAGTTTAAGCGCCATTTCAAGATCAATATCATCGGCTGGTGTTCCTTTTGGAATCCCTTTTCGTTTACTGGTTTCTCCCAATTGAACATAGGGTCCGTAAGGTCCGTTTTTAACTAAAACCATTTCACCGGAATTCGAATCTTTACCCAATTCGCGGTCTTCATTAATTTCTTGGTTTAGGATTTCCAATGCTTTATCCACATTTAAATCACCGAGATATACATCAGCAGGGACCGATTTTCGCGTTTCACCCTGTTGAATGAATGGACCATATTGCCCCACACGTATCTCGATAGGATCTCCGTCATAATCCAATTGGACAGAACAGGCTTTCCCAATATCTATTTTATCATCCAGCATACCCACCAATCCGATTTGGTCATCAGAGCCAAAATAAAACGCTTTCATGAAAGGGACTGCATCTAATTCCCCGCGGGAAATCGCATCAAGGCCATCTTCCATATTGGCCGTGAATTGACTGTCGACGAGAGAAGTAAAATGATTTTCTAATAGCTGGGTAACCGCAATCCCTAAAAAGGTTGGTGTCAATTTCCCTCGATTATTATTCACATAAGTTCGGTAAACGATGGTGTCGATAATATTGGCAAAAGTGGAAGGACGTCCAATTCCCTGTGCTTCCAATTCTTTTACCAGGGATGCCTCTGTAAATCTCGCCGGTGGTTGGGTTGCATGTTCATCTGCTGTTAATTCATTGCAGGTGAGGGTTTGTCCTTTGGCCATATCAGGTAAAATTGATTCCTGATCTTCCATGATGCCGCTTCTGCGATCTGTACTTTCTACATAAGCTGCCATATAGCCCGGGAATAGAATCACTTTTCCATTGGCACGGAATTCCGTTTTTTGATTTTCAATTGTTACGGAAATTTGTTTCACTTTGGCCGATTTCATTTGGGATGCCAATGTTCGTTTTCGAACAAGGTCATATAATTTTGCTGCATCTTCATCGATGGCACCGCGAACTTGATCCACTGATGGAAAAGTAACACCAGCAGGGCGGATGGCTTCGTGGGCTTCCTGGGCATTTTTCACTTTTGTAGCGTAAGTCCGTGCTTGTTCCGGTAAATATTCTTGACCAAAACGAGATACAATTTCATTTCGCGCACCATTAATGCCCTCTGCCGAAAGGGTGGTGGAGTCGGTCCGCATATAGGTAATAAACCCTTGCTCATATAGTCGCTGTGCCGTACGCATGGTTTTCCGTGCTGAGGATCGCAGTTTCCGCGCTGCTTCCTGCTGAAGCGTGGAAGTGGTAAAGGGTGGTTTGGGATGAGAATTTTTGATCTTTTCTTCCACATCCTTAACCGTCCAGGGACCGCCTTTCAATTCTTTTACCAATTCATCTGCCTGGGCTTTAGATAATAATAGGACATCTTGTTTCTTTAACTGACCTGTATTCGGGTCAAAATCTTTTCCGGTGGCGAGACGCTTACCGTCCACACGAATGAGTGTAGCGGGAAATGGGTTGTCTTTTGATTGTAAGTTTGCCTTTAAATCATAATACAATGCAGAATGGAATGCCTGGCGAAGTCGTTCTCTTTCCACAATCATCCGAAGTGCAGACGATTGTACACGACCAGCCGAAAGGCTGACGGTTACAAATTTCATATTCTTTTTTAACGTACTCCAGAGGACGCGGGAAACTTTATATCCCACAAGTCGGTCAATAATGCGTCTGGTTTGGCGGGCTGCCACTAAATCGCTATCAATTTCTCGGGGGTTATTCATACCCTCTTCAACACCTTCTTTTGTGATTTCTGTAAACTGAACACGAGAAAGTTTTGAGGCATCTACTTCGGTAGCAATATGTGCTGCAATGGCTTCTCCTTCGCGATCAGGGTCAGTGGCGATAACGATTCGGTCGGTTTTTTTTGCCAAAGATTTAAATTCTTTCATAAAGGATATTTTATCGGGAAGTACATCTTCCACCGTTGTAAAGTCGTTATCCACATCCACGCCCAATTCTTTTTTGGGTAAATCCTTGATGTGGCCAACGCTGGCCATGACTTCATATTCACCACCGAGGTATTTCGAAATGGTTTTTGCCTTAGAAGGCGATTCAACAATTAATATTGGTTTTGAACTCATTGTATCTCTTTTTTTCTGTAATCAGTAGCAATGCCGCAATATCGCGCGCGTATATTAATGTAAAAGAAAATTTTATAATGTCAAAGAATTGATATGATCTACCAACGCTTTTATTTTTACCGGTTCCTGATCTCCCGTTTTCAAATCCTTAATTTCGGCCTGTCCCGACTCTAATTCTTTATCTCCAATAATTACCGCAATGGTTGCTCCGGATTTATTAGCCTCTCGCATTTGGGCTTTTATGGATCGACGCAATGGATCAAAATCTGTGCGAATATTATTCTGTCTCAAATCTTCCGCTAATTTTGCCACCGATGGTCGGGCTCCATCCCCAAGGCCTACAATATATACTTGTGTAGGATTGCCGCTTGAATCGTCATCACCTAGGGCTAAAAGGATTCGTTCCATCCCGGCGGCGAAACCGATGCCCGGTGTGGGTTTACCCCCCAATGTTTCTACGAGCCCATCATAACGGCCACCGCCACAAATAGCATCTTGGGCCCCCAAGGCTGTAGACGTAATCTCAAATGTGGTGCGGGTATAATAATCCAGCCCGCGTACGAGATTTGACGCTAATGAATATTGAATCCCCAAGGTATCCAGAAGGAAACAAACTTCCTCAAAGTGTGCTTTATCTTCAGCCGTCCAGGAATCAGAAATGTTGGGGGCATTTTTGAGTATTTCAATTTCGTGGGGTGCTTTTGTATCCAAAATACGAAGTGGATTATTTTCAAATCTGTTCTGACTGGTTTCACTTAAATCGTTAATGTGTGGTTTTAAAAAATCACGAAGTGTATTTCGATAATTACTTCTGCACTCTGACGAACCAATGGAATTGAGTTTTAATGTGAGTCCCTCTAACCCAATATCATTAAAAACGGCCAAAGCCAAAGCAATGACCTCTGCATCCATTTCCGGATGTTCAGACCCAAATGCTTCAATTCCGAATTGGTGGAATTGGCGGTAGCGTCCTTTCTGGGGTCGCTCTCTCCGAAAAAGTGCATCAATATAATAGAGTTTATTCATGGGGCTTTGGCCCCCCAAATTATTTTGGATGAATGACCGAACCACGGGGGCAGTTAGTTCCGGTTTCAAGGTGAGGTTTTCACCTCCTTGGTCTGTCCAGCTATACATTTCCTTCGAAACAATATCGGTTCCTTCACCCACACTGGCGAAAAGTTCTGTTCGTTCAAAGGCAGGAGTCCGGATTTCACCATACCCATAGGTATCCATGGTGTTGCGGATGGTGGTTTCCAGCGCTTGCCAGCGTTGGCTTTGATCCGGAAGAATATCCTGGGTACCTTTAATCGATCGGATAAATTCTTTAGTCATTGTATTATATAATATCTTTCAGTAAGTCTTCTGCTTGTGCCTTTAATGAGTCAGGAATATACAATTTTACAGAGCCGCCAGGCAGGCTCAATGCATTAATTCCGAAAGCAGAACTGATAAAATCACCTTTAGTATAGCAGGGGACATCGTTGTTCTTTAAAATTTCTACGGCCATATCAGCCACAATGGTTCCATCAAAATGTGCAATGGAAACCCAAGTCATATTTTCCAACGGTTCAGGCTTTGGTTTACGTTCAACCAGGGATACGCCGCAGTCCTGACAGACGTTTGTTGCTTCAACATATTCACTTTTACATTCAGGACAAAACATAATAGGGTTCCATAGTTATTGCGGAATTTACAGCATATCATCTTATGCTAACTAATCTTGACCTAAA
>JAPYOT010000044.1:7849-14108 GCA_029938045.1 Fidelibacterota bacterium
TAAATTTTAATTATCGGTCAAACAAAGATGGTCTGCTGAATGATCCCCCCCGCCGTTCCAGTTTCAAATCTTTGAGGTTTGGGGATTTTACATTCAGTTTTAAATAAAGTCCTGAAGCATATCCATTTGGTGTCCAGTTTACACTCATTTCCCAGCAGTGGAGATCCCGATAAATAGAAAAAGTATGGCTGACTAAATTTTGTTTAATAAGATCAAACCGTGCATTATACTTTACCTTCCAATTTTCAGTCACATTGATGGTGGAGTTGGAAGACATCCAGAATGTTTTCTGGGGAATGTTAGGGTTGAAATTATTGTAGGCAAAACTAAAACTGGCTGAGGTAGACCAAAGTTCACCGGTCTGTTTTTTATCACCCTCTGATTTTAATCCAAAACCGGTAAACATGCCAGCCAGGTTGGCGCCATCGACTCTTTCTACTGATTCAGTAGTGTCTTCATCCGTGGTTTCATCTTCTTCCCGTTTAAAAGAAAAACGCTTTCCGGAAAATCGAAATCCAGTAGAAAACCGAGCATTAACTAACCGTGGGGTGGGTATCCCATTGCGGGTAATGAACTTGTTAATACGCATATTTTTTTCTGTATCATAATCGTACCAGTCGTGGACCATACTAAAATCTAAATTTAACTTTCGACTCACATTGGCTCGAATCGATGAACTGATATTGCTCCATTGGAATGCGTCTGCCACAAAATTCCGGCTGGTACTCATACGCCAGGAAAATAAATCCTGTTTTCTCTCTTTATCTCCATTAACGATTTTTGCCTGAAAACTATTGGTCATGGAAAAATTCATGGATTGGCTTTCGCCTTTGGGTGTGCCCCCAGCCAAAGTGCCGGAGAAGCGGTCAAAGTACACCACCTCTCCATTATCTTGTTGAATAACTTCATAATAACCGGGGTTGGCGCCAAAGACCTCCCGTGAGAAATCGGGTCGATAAGAATAACCGATTGATGGGGCAATCACGTGGCGAATTGCTTCCATCTTACCAATTTTTATGGGGAAGAGTCCATAGATTTGGGTATTCATGGAGATGTTAAAAGAGCCAGTAGTCCGCGCCGAAAATCCAGTCACCTCATTGCGGTTGATTGTTCCGGTGGAATCGATAGCTCCGGTGAATGATCGATTCACCCAATCGGATTTCAATGAAAGGCTGGGTGTTACATTAATATATTTAAATATTTTGGATGACATGCTCAGTCCAGAGGAATGGGTCATAAAATAATCAGCAAATGTCTGAATAAAAGGATCTTCATTCTCATTCATCATCCACCGATATCCGGTCGTAGTGTCATTGATGGCATAGGCTTCCGATTCATAATAATTTTTTAGATTGTTTGTAAACCGTGAGGAATAGCGATAGTTGATATTATTAAACCATTTTTTCTTTTTTGCCTTAGTGGGGAAGAGGGCCCTTTGTGAATGAGTGAAAGCCAATTGCGGCAGTGTATTGGTGGTAATGTTTATTTGCTGACCTTCCCGCGTTGGGGTGGAATAAAATACAGTATTTAGATCGATTTTTTTCTCCGCCATCAGGTCCCGTCGGGATGAAAGGTTAACACTAAGACTGTTTTTAGATTTGGGCCACCGCTTAGAATAAGTGGCGTTAGAAACGGCCTGTTGATTCAGTCGTTGACTTTGTTCGATACCGGTACGACGATTATAATCTCCGCTGGAATAGTAACTGACATTCACGGCGGCAGATTGATTATTCCTCAATTGTTGCCGATGGTTCCAGCGAACCACGTAGTCACTCTGGCGTTTACCCCATAAATTATAAATATCCCTGTCTTGGTCCAGAACCGAACTTGAAAACCGCTGTTTGGTTTCCAGATCCAAATTGCCTGAATAGGCATATCGCTTCACATAATTATTCTTGGCTCGAAGGGTAATCCCATCCCTATCGTAAAGGCTCATGGTAAATTTCGAATCAAAATATTCACTGGCTGCCCAATAATAACCTAACCCGTTAATGTACCCGCCCCAGCGGGCGTCTGTACCATATGATGGCATAATCCAACCTGAATGTCTCCGACCTTTTTGATGGGGGAATACCCCAAAAGGTAAACCAAATACAGGAATATTGGCAATGTATAGGATGATGGGACGGGCGATGACTTTATCTTCATTTATCATTTTCATTCTGCGGCTTTTAAAATGAAAGTGGGGGTTGTCCAAATCACAGGTCGTATAAGCCGCATCATCAATATAAAAAATGTCCATATTTTGGTTGCGAATTTCCTGCCCGTGATAATACCCATCTTCTGCTTTGGTGGTGCCTTGAATTACCTTTCCATGGCGAGTTTCCAGATTATAAATCATGGTATCACCCACCATTGGGTCTTCCCCATTTTCCACCATAGATGGTCGGATCGAGCCATAGGATGAATCTTTTGGGGATTCAGTTAAAGCCTTAAGCAGATTGTTTTGCCACGCCACATTAATGAACCCTGCTGTCAGGTTAATATTGGTATAATCGATGACTGCCTCTCCGTGGAGGTCCGTGAATTCATTAACCACATCATAGTCAATATCTTCTGATTCATAATGAATCGGTCCATCCACATCCGCGCCGGTGGAGTCGGGGGTATAGATGCCTCTAGATCCGCCGGTTACAAATATTTTCTGTAAATCATTTTCGGCAAAATTCAAAATAATTGTATCCCCAGATGCCTCATTTTTTCCTTGGTATACAGAATCTTCAAAAATGTGATACAGGGTAGTGGCCATCCCTTCCAGCCGCATGGAATCCATGAGGCCATCAGTGAAGAATCCCCGGAGAATCGATCCGGTCATATCATCAGTAAAAGATAAGGAATCTTCAAACGTAAGGGTGTCCTCATCTACAATTTCCATCCACTGACGCAACCCGGTAGAAGGATGGGTGGCGTGAGCATCGCTGGGAATAAAGAGACTTTTGAGTACATCTTCATCATATTCTAAGAATATTTCGCTTCCGGCGATGGTTTGATTATTATCCAGGATTTTTGGTTTGATTCGAAGGGTAGTTTTGCCATTTTCCCGATCATAAATGGCTTCACCACAGGTCGCCAAACGCCCTTCTTCTGTAATGGAAACATTACCTCTCGCTGCATAGGATACACCATCCGATTCGGGGATTTCAAAATATTCAATTCGATCGCCCTTGATGGTTTGTTTATCCTGGATCAGAGTGGTATTTCCATTGGCAGAACCACTATCTAATTCCGAAAAATAAAATAATGTGTCTGTGACTAAGCTGTAAGTTGTATCCCAAACATGGGTATTGCTATAGGCGATCATGATATCTTTTGGGGAATCCACAAAGAGGGAATCGCAGGTGAGGTTTTGTACATCTTCTACCATGGAAACATTTCCGAAAAGAAACCCCTGTTCCGTTTTTTGATCGAAGCGAGCCCAGTCACAATTTATGACCTTGTCTCCCTTATGAAAAATTACATTTCCACGCAGATATTGAATGGATTTTCCATCAACCGTAACATTTTCCAATACATCAGCTTGTTTAAGCCGCAATCGATCATTTTGGGCAAAAGATTGCGTTAAAGAAAAGGATAGAATTAGGAATAGGACCCTATGACCCTTTTTCTTTCTTTGTGAGTTGAGATGTTTTAGGAAATTATAAAACCGCATTAATCAGAATAACGTTTTGGCCAAAGTTTTTTCAGCCGACCTCGGATGTATTCCTCATATCCTAACTCAGTTGGATGGTAAAATGTTTCCGATTTTCCTTCCGGGAAATAATTGGCATCCACAAAATGTTCCGAATGATTGTGGGGATATTGATAATCTTTACCATAATCTAATGATTTCATAAGATCAGTGGGTGCATTCCTTAAGTTGAGCGGCACACTTGGGGACCCTTCTGATGCAATTTTTTTCATGGCTGAATTTATGGCCATATAACTGGCATTGGATTTGGGCGCACTGGCCAGATAGGTGGTTATCTGGGAGAGAATAATAGAGGCCTCTGGCATTCCGATCATGTGGACTGCCTGAAATCCGGACGTAGCTATAGTGAGACCTTGAGGATCAGCATTTCCAATATCTTCCGAGGCAAGAATGATGAGCCGCCGTGCAATAAATTCGGGTTTTTCGCCACCTTCCAGCATGAGCGCAAGCCAATAAACGGATGCATCCGGATCACTCCCCCGAACGGATTTAATAAAAGCGCTAATGGCATCATAATGGTAGTCCCCGGTTTTATCATAAAGTTGTGTTTTACTTTGAAGTGCTTCATCCAATATATCCGATGAGATTTTGCCATCGTTTTCAACCAGGCTGGCAGCCAGCTCAATGGTATTAAGCATTTTTCGTGCATCCCCACCTGCAGATTGTATTAATTTTAATTTTATGTCATCATCTAAATGCACTTTGCCTTTAGATAAAATAATATCTTTTTTAAAAGCGCGATCTAATACCAATGCCAGCTGATTTTCGCCTAATGGTTTCAGGGTGAGTACACGGCATCGGGAGAGGAGGGGGGATATGACCTCGAATGATGGATTTTCTGTGGTGGCGCCAATCAAGGTGACCACCCCTTCTTCTACGGCATGGAGGAGTGCATCCTGCTGAGATTTACTGAACCGATGAATTTCATCAATAAAGAGAATCGTTGGCCGACCTAAATCCCGATTGGCCTTCCCCTTTTTGATTACGTTTCGTAATTCCTTTACCCCACTGGATACCGCTGACAATTCATGCATTTCCGCTTTGAGATTATTAGCGATAATCCGTGCTAATGTTGTTTTACCTGTCCCGGGAGGTCCCCAGAAAAGGAGTGAAAACAATTGTTCTTTTTCTAAAAGTTTAGATAAAATTTTATCGGGGTCAATGAGATGCGATTGTCCAATAAATCCGGACAAGGACTGGGGGCGAACGCGGTCTGCCAATGGCGGCAAATGCTGATTAAATAGAGATGGTGTGGCTAACATGATAGAATTTACCCTTATTCATGCGGGGGAATTTACAGTAAATCTATTCCGTCGATTGATGTAAACTCCTGCCTTTGTACTGGAGACATAAAATGAAATTAAAATGGCAAATACCTGCGTTAGCACTATTCATGTTAATAGCGGGCTGCAGTAAGGAAGACAAAGTAATGGATGGTGAATTAATTATAGAAGATATCATTGTTGGAGAAGGGACAGAAGCTGTTAAACATAGTATTGTAACAGTGAATTACACTGGTTGGCTGGAAGATGGTAGCAAATTTGATTCCTCTTTAAATCCCGGCCGGGAACCATTTCGTTTTACCGTTGGCGCTGGTCAGGTAATTCAAGGTTGGGATCAGGGTATTCCCGGGATGAAAATTGGGGGTAAACGAAAATTAACCATTCCACCTAGCATGGGGTATGGAAACCGTGATAATGGTGCCATCCCTGCAAATTCGGTCCTCATCTTTGAGGTGGATTTATTAGTTGTGGAATAGGCACACTTTGCTCTACGGTACAGTAGACTATTCACCCATTAGGCAACCAAGGACTTATGATTGGCCAGTGAAATGACTAATAATTATCGATCCATTTATAATTTGCCGTATCAATATACCATAAAGGCAAAAGTAATGTTTGGACGCAAGATTATGCGTTATAAACAATGGGAGATGGATCATATTTCTACCTTCATTCAGACCCATGCCAATGGCGGGGCTATCTTGGATATGGGTTGTTCTACCGGTCATATGGTGGAAGTATTATCAAATCATTTTGGAGCCAATCGGATTCATGGTGCCGATATTCACATTGATTCGGTTAACCGAAATAGAAAAGTATTTAAAGACAATCAATTCCACCATGTGCAAAATGGATTTTTTCAAGAACATGTAGGACGCTACAGTGTGGTTACTTTAATGCATGTACTTGAGCATGTAGATCATCCCATTCAAACACTTAAAGAAATAAGATCTCTGTTAACGGATAATGGAGTTTTGGTTCTTAGTGTACCTCAAGATCGTATTCGTGGTGACTCCGCTATATTTGAAAATATTCTCAATGTATGCCGCGGTAAATTTGTAAATGTTCATGTGAGGAATTACAAATATGGGTCATTACAAAAAGATGTAAATGCAGCTGGTCTTGAAATTATATCCCATCGTTATATTCATTGTTACCGGGCAAATTCAAATAAAAAACGAATGGGTAATTACAGTTTAATCTTATATACAAAAAAAGCCCCATTGTTAAACGGTGCTTAAAAGAGCCACTGAGGAGAGTCGAACTCCTGACCTA
This sequence comes from Fidelibacterota bacterium, assembly GCA_029938045.1. Taxonomy (GTDB): domain Bacteria; phylum Fidelibacterota; class Marinisomatia; order Marinisomatales; family TCS55; genus TCS55. Next base: position 14,096 of record JAPYOT010000044.1, read on the forward strand.
CGCATTACGAATG
>JAPYOT010000045.1:0-2814 GCA_029938045.1 Fidelibacterota bacterium
TAGCACCTGCCATTGATGCGAGAGATCCCACAACAGAATTAATGATTTCACTGAGCTTTCCTGCAGTGTTTCCATCCGAAGGTTGCATATTTTGAAGAAATTCTGGCATGGATGACGTAAATTTTTCTCCCAGTGTTTTGAATTCCTGTGTTAAGGTATCTTTGTCGATGCGGCTGGAAAATTCTATGGCCTGCTGGGACATCTGGGAAATAAAACTGCCGATAAAAGTTCCGATACTCCCCAGCAAGATTATGACAACAGCCAGTACCGACAATCCCCGGCTGCCGATCTTTCTTTCCAGCGCATCCACACTGGATAAAAGTACAGTTGTGAACAAAAATGCGAAAACCAGCATCAGTACCACATTGGAGATGTAGGGCCAAATAATAGATAGAAACCAAACGGCTATAATTGTAAGTAATAAACGATATATATTAGTTAAAGAGGGGAGATGAAAAAAATTTTGAAAAAACTTTTTATATTCATCCATCATTAATCTTCCTTTTTATTTTGGGCTTGAATAAGAAGATTATTTGTTCCCCTTAGACGTTCACCCAAAACACCGCCAAGATTGAATAGAATCTTTTGCCCAAGAACAGGATTCCGTTCCTGGAGTGTCATTAGATCCTGCGTAAAGAATCCCAGTAGATCGGTATCCATGGTGGCAATGGCGTTGGCTGATCGAGGTTCATCATCAAATAAAGCAAGTTCACCAAAGAAATCGCCTTCTCCAAGTTCGGCTAAAATATTTTCATGGTTCGCGCGTGTACCAATGGTAATTTTTACCAAGCCGTGCATTATAATATACATTCCCTCGCCGGGTGCACGATTTTTAAAAATAAAATCCCCAGAACTATATTTACGGTGATGTATCAATTTCTCAAGTTCTGAGAACTCTTTATTAGAAAAATTTTTAAACACGGGGACTTGTTTCAGGGTTAAAACAGTTTCACTTTCAGAACGATTCCACCCTTTAAAAATATTTTCCCACTTGGCGCTTTTCAAGATAGACTCCTTTATTTAGAAGTAAGATTATAGACAAAGTTCAGTGAATAGTTCAAGTAAAGACATTTTGACAATAAAATTGACCTATCGTTAAATGAAGGGGTATTTTTAGGGATAATGTTTCGTCAATTTATTATCATTTTAACCATTGTATTGGTCCCCTTATGCTGGGCACAGAAAGATTCTAGGGATTATAATCAGGAATTAAAAGCACAAAGCAATGCAATCCAATCGCTTCGTAATGAAATTGAATCGACTAAAAAACGCATTCAATCTGAAAGTAGAAAAGAAAAATCTTCGATTCGCCGTGTTTCAAACCTATCGGAAGAAATTTCCCTATTGCAAAGATTATTAAAGGAAATTAAAAAAGAAGAGAAATTGCTTGTTGCTGATATTTCAAGGACAGGAAATCAAATTGCCCAAAGTGAAGTTGAATTAGATACAATAAGAGTTCGGTATGCAAGGCGGTTGGTAAAAATGTATAAAAAAGGGCAATTGTCTAATTTGGAAAAAATCTTCAGCTCCACATCCTGGCGCCAAGCCGTTTATAGGACAAAATATTTAAAAATTATTTCTGATCTGGATCAGGAAACACATAACATAATTCGATCTTTGTTGATTGAAATTGGAAGACAAAAACTGAACCTGGAATCTGCATTGAGGAAAAAACGCCGGTTAAAAAGGGATCGGGAAAAAACCCTTTCCCAGGTAAGGGATAAAAAAAGAAGGGAACAGCGTGAGTTAACCAAAATTCGCAGAAGTCAGAAAGATTTGAAAATATATCTCACGGAAAAACAGGCAGGTGTAAAACAGTTAGAGGCCATCATAACTAAAATTCGAGAAGATATTGACCGGGTAGATAGGGAAGAGCGGATTCGAAGACAGCAACGGGCCCTCAAAGCAAAAGAATTTCCCAAATTAAAAGGGCAATTGGCCTGGCCTGCTGAGGGGAGGGTGATTACAAAATTTGGGCGGCAATGGAATCCAAAACTAAAAACAACCACAGAAAATCCGGGGATTGATATTAAAGGTAAACCAGGATCGGAAATCCGGGTAGTTTTAGGTGGGATTGTGACCACAATAACTTTTATCCGAGGGTTTGGCACTACAATAATTGTAGATCATGGGAATGGTTTTTATACTGTTTATAGCCATGTTACCAATGTGGAAATAAATGAAGATAGTGAAGTGCGTGGCGGTGATGTGATAGCTTATATGGGGGATTCAGGTTCAATAAATGGCTCCCAACTTCATTTTGAAGTATGGGGAGAAGGAAAGATATTAGATCCGGAAAAATGGTTACAGAAAAAATAATTTTTAAAAATTATCAACCCTTGGTTTGGAAGCGGCTTCTCAGGGTGAAATCCAACAAACGTGTTGGAAGTGCGTATTTATTTACGGGGCCAAGAGGTTGTGGTAAAGAATGGGGTGCCATCGAATTTGCAAAACTATTGAATTGTGAATCACAGGATGTAGCTCCATGCAATCAGTGCCCTTCATGCACAAAATTTACATCTCTTCAGCATCCCAATATGAAACTTATTGTACCACTGCCAGGAGGTAATAAATCAAACCAAAGTTCAGATCCACTGGACAGCCTTAAAAAGGAAGATTTTGAATATTTGACTGAAGCAATTAAAATTAAAGCCACCGAACCATTCTATAAAATTCAAGTTCCGTCAGCACGACGCATTACCATTAATTCTATTCGAGAGTTACGCAGATCTATATATCTCAAGTCTCTTTCTAATGGCCGGAAAGTTGTCATCATTTTTGATGCTCATTTATTATCAGAAGGAATGGGTGAAT
>JAPYOT010000045.1:2914-13601 GCA_029938045.1 Fidelibacterota bacterium
CGGAAAGTTGTCATCATTTTTGATGCTCATTTATTATCAGAAGGAATGGGTGAATCAGCCAATGCACTATTAAAAATTTTGGAAGAACCGCCTCCAAATACATCTCTTATATTGGTGACGGACAAAAAATCAGCCTTATTACCCACAGTCATCAGCCGTTGTCAACCTATTATTTTTTCTGCTTTAAGTCTTGAAAATATCAGAATGATTATGGAGAACGATGGCATTGATAATACGCTGGCTGCACAAGCTGCGATTGTTGCAGGTGGTAATGTTCATTTGGCCAAAGAAATCGCCAATTATTCAACCAATGATATTTTAGCTGAAGCTGAGGCCTTGGCTAAATCAATGACTCGTGTGGATGAAAAAGGCTGGCGAGATTTTATAAACTCCAATGCCATGATAGCTAGCAGAAAACCAGAAAAGTTTAAATTCAATATATATTTACTCCAGCTTTGGTTTCATCAAGCATATAGAATGAAAGCAGAGGATAATACATACCAACTCTTACCGGAAATAACCAAATCTTTAGAAAAATTTAATGACATCTATCCTAAAGCTGATTTATCAGAAATCAATAAAGTTTTGGAAGAAACGACTGAATCACTGGTTCGCAATTTGTACATACCCTTAACTTTGACTAACCTGTTAATTACGATTCAGGAACTTTTAAAAGGCAAAATACCCATATCTGTAGCATGAATACATTTTATCTTACAACACCCATCTATTATGTAAATGATAAACCGCATATTGGACATGCTTATACAACCATCCTTGCCGATGTACTAACACGGTTCCATCGGAAGACAGGTGAGGATGTTTTTTTTCTTACCGGCCTAGACGAGCATGGTCAAAAGGTGCAGCAAGCTGCAGAAAATCGAGGTGTAGATCCAATAGATCACTGCGATGAAATGGCTCCGAGATTTCTCGAATTATGGGAAAAACTTCATATTCAGAATGATGATTTTATCCGTACGACTGAAAAACGGCATGTGGCTGTGGTTCAAAAAATCCTTCAAGACGTTTTCGATAGTGGTGATATTTATGAAGACGAATACGAAGGCCTTTATTCTATATCGGAAGAAAGATTTATTACGGAGAAAGAAGCGGAGTCCGGCGATTTTAGAGATATTAAGAAAATAAAGGAAAAGAATTATTTCTTTAAAATGTCACAATATCAACAACCTCTGGTTGATCATATAAACAAAAATCCAAAATTCATTCAACCTGAACATCGAAAAAATGAAGTTCTGGGATTTTTGAAAAAACCATTAGGGGATTTATGTATTTCACGCCCGAAATCCCGATTGAATTGGGGGATTGAATTACCCTTTGATTCGAATTATGTGACCTATGTTTGGTTCGATGCCTTGATTAATTATATTACAGCAGTGGGTTACAATGTGGATGAGGATGGTTTCAACAAATATTGGCCAGCCAATTATCATTTGATTGGTAAAGATATTTTGACCACACATTCAGTTTATTGGCCTACCATGCTCATGTCGGCCAAAATCCCCTTGCCCCTAGGCATTTTTGCACATGGATGGTGGCTCAGCGGTGAATCCAAAATGAGTAAATCATTGGGTAATGTGGTGGATCCTCTTGGACTTATCGAAGAATATGGAGTGGATCCGGTACGCTATTATCTCATGCGTGAAATGGTTTTGGGGCAGGATGCCAATTTCACCATGGAATCCTTTATCAAGCGTTATAATAGCGATCTTGCCAACGATTTTGGAAATTTATTGAGCCGTGTTTCAAACCTATTGAAGAAGTTTTTTGATGGAAAAATACCCAGGGATGAAGATGATTCTCCTGAAGGGATAGTTATCAAAGAGAATGGGATTAAGGTGGTGTCAGATGTGTGGAATCACATTGAATCTATGCGGGTGAGTGAAGCCATTGAAACAACACTTCAGTATATCCGTAGCGTGAATAAGTATATGGAAACAATGGCGCCCTGGAAATTGGCTAAATCCGATAAAGACGCAGCTGGAAAGGTTCTTTTTACTGCAGCGGAAGCATTGCGAATTAGCGCAGTATTGTTGGCACCGGTTATGCCGAACCGAACTCAGATAGTTTTAGAAACATTTAACGCTGCCGGGTCCAGTTTGGAATGGGGTGGATTAACGCCGGGAAAGAGTCTCAACAAGCATGATGCTCTATTTCCGAGGATCGATGTGAAAAAACTGGAAAAACCCAGCCAATCTAATGGTAAGAAAACTGAGCCAAATAATGTAATCACATTTGATGAATTCCAAAATGTTGAGCTCAAAACAGCGAAAGTATTGGAAGCGGAAAAAGTAGACAGCGCCGATAAATTACTCAAACTTCAGGTTGAAGTTGGGGATGAAAAGCGTCAACTTGTTGCTGGAATTGCAAAATTTTATAAACCGGAAGAATTGGTTGGAAAAATGATTGTAGTTGTGACAAATTTGAAACCGGCGACCATTTTTGGTTTGGAGTCCTATGGTATGTTGTTGGCGGCAAAAAAGGGAAAAGATCTTACATTAATTACCATAGATGGTGAGAAAGTCAAAAGTGGAATGAAAATTTATTAATGCTATCTAAGTAATTGACAATAGCATTAACAATTTATTATAACCCGGGCATCCTTATTTAAGGCGGGATTCAGCAGCAATAAAACCAAAAGCGGACCATTGATTCCCTTCAATGATCCTCTTGAAAATTCGCTGGGCTTTTTCTTCATTTCCGTTAATCGAATAATAGTTACCCAGACCAAATGCGAGTGTGGTGTTATTTAATGATTGACCCATTGTTATTTCATTCCCCAATATGGTGGGATCAACTTTACCCTGATGAATTTTCAGAATAGTATGATACGAATGGTTTTCGATTAGGCTCATATCATCATTGATTGAATTCAATAAATCAGTTGCTTTCTTATCTTTACCAAGGTGTCGATATATAACATACAGCCAATTGGCTGCTGCCACATAACTATCGGGATTTTCAGCGATATCTAAACATTTTTCATATGCATACCGTGCCTTATGATATTTCCCCTGGATGTAATAAGTGAGCCCAAGATGATAATAGATATTTCCTTGAAGCGTACTGGTGGGGATGCCGAGGGCATTGGGCAGGCCATCCGGTTCTATCTCATTGGGTCTTCTACGCGTTAGTCTTGTAGCTTTTTTTAAATCTTTTATTGCAAGATCAAAACAGCGGGAAGAAATATACCGATGGCCACGATGGCGGTAAAACCGGGCATCCTTTGGGAATTGGTCAATTCCTTTAGAATAGATCTCAATGGCATCCTCATAATTACCCAGGTAAGCCGTACGGCGGCCCAGCCAGATTAGATTAGCCGCACTGGGGTCTTTAGAAAAATTTAGTTTGGCCTCCGCCAGCTTGATTTCATAGATCACCTTCGCTTTGTCACTGATATTAATTTCAGGAATAAGTATTTCACAGTTTTGACTCAACAGGGAAGAAAATATGATTACCAGTAACGTAGTTAATATTTTTTTCATATTCTTGGTTTTTCTAAAGTCTGCACTAATGTATTCCTGAAAATTTTAATATTTTATCTGATGGAGTAGAAATATCAATTATCCTTTCAATCTTTGTACCTGACGAATCCATTTGAATCATTATTTCAGATTGAGGTGGATAGGTTTCCACACAAGCATAACAAAATATTTCTGCCTCAAGTCCATCACAAGAATGAATACTTTGAGTAATGATAGTCAAATTGTCTAAATGTCCAATTGGATCATTTTTTGTTGGATCTGGTGGCAGATTTTCAGTCAGTTTATCCATTTCAATACCAATTTTTTCTTGATCCTTAATAATTAATCCTGTTTTCAGATTACCACAATTTACCTCAATGACTTCATTGCGAACGGAATCATCGCAAACAGAAATAAAGAATGGAATCATAAAAAATACAATTTTTGATCTGAATTTATTTGATCTCAAATTTTAAGCAGGAGTTAATTGGTGGGATTTTGGCTCGGCTTTTAAAAAATAAATGGTCATGCCTAAAGATATGAACAAATAAACACCGATGATGATTGCAGGTTTTCCTTCGGTTCCAAACCATGAAAATTCTTGGAGCCACATAAATCCAACTCCCAACATAAATTTTATTCCTTCTGAATAAATGGCATATTTTTTACCATCCAATAATGATGTATATGCAAAGACATTGATAATTAAAAATAATGCATATAAAAATATTAAAGTCGGTTCGACCCGTGTGCTTACCATGAACAAATGAAACATAAATCCAAAAGTAATAAACATTTGTAACCATGCCCATCCGATGAGAATAGGTGAATTCGCCGTCTTGTATTTGATTAGTTCAAATGGATTCTCAATTGTTTTAACCGGGTAATTTTTCGCCACATCTTCCGGTCGCCAGCCTGTTGGCATAAACCAGATTCGGATTTTATCCCACCATTTTTCTGTATGGAACGCATCCTGAATCAATTGCCAAAAATGTTTAAAATTAATGATAATGGGATTCCATGTATCTGCAGGGCGGAGGATGCCATAAACCGGTTTTACATTAACCAACTCCGGTTGGAAGGTACCAAAAAGTTTATCCCAAATAATGAAGATTGCACTGTAATTCTTATCCAAATATTCTGGATTAATACCATGATGAACGCGATGGTGTGAAGGTGTAACAATTACTTTTTCCAGCCATCCCATTTTATCAATCAAACGGGTGTGATACCAGAATTGGAGGAATAAATGAATGGGCCCGAGAATCGAAAAAATGGAAGCAGGGATCCCAAGCAGTGCGGCGGGAATCATTAGTATGGCCCCAAATTTGACCGTGTCAGAAATAGATTGCCGAAGGGCACAAGCCAAGTTGAATTCTTCGCTACTGTGATGAATAATATGCCGATTCCAAAAAATATTGACACGGTGGTTTAAGCGATGGAGCCAATATTCCGTAAAATCCTCCACAAAAAAAGCAACGACCACTGCAGCCCAAACCGGCTCCAGTTTATAAAGGGTTATATGGTCCACCAGCCATGTATAGCTGATAATTACAAAACCATATTTGAGTCCATCCCGGACTGTATTGGTGATACCTGAACTTAAACTGGAAATCATATCTGACGGATTGTTCACCTGTATTTTCATTCTTTTGGCCATGATCATTTCAATTCCAATCAAAACGGAAAAAATAGGAATGGCAACCATGAGGGATGAAATGTAATAATTCATTATGTCATTGAATTCAATGCGAACCGATTTCCTTCGCTATGAAAGAACAAGGCCGTGAAACCGTGTTCTTCAGAAATTGGTTTTTTGGTTTGAAGGACTTCACCGCCAGCCCTACTATGGGTGGAAATACCCATTTTTAACGCTCCTGCTTCAAAGGAATCAATTTTCATGTTATAAATGGTTTCATAAAAAGTTATTGCCCTGTCAAAATTACTTACTAGGATTTCGAACCAATGAGTCCAGGATCGATTTATTGCTTCAGCCATAAAAATTCCTAATGGTTAATCCTTTATTCCTCCTATAAAAGAGGTTTATCTTCACATTCTAATTTAAGAATAAAAAATACCAATATGCTCACCGATACCCATTGCCACCTTTTTTATGAAGATTTAAAAAATGATATAAATGGTGTGCTAAAGCGAGCAAATGATTTAGATGTAAACCGATTTATTTGCGTAGCCACAAATTTAGATGATGCTCGAGAATGTCTATCCCTTGCAGAAGACTACAATAATATTTTTGCTTCTGTTGGCGTACATCCCCACGATGCAAAAGATGCTCCCAATGATTATATCGATCAAATTTACGATCTCATGACATTTGATTCTATGGTGGCCCTCGGGGAAATGGGACTCGATTATTTCCGGAATATTTCCGATCCGATTATCCAACAAAAAGTGTTTCGAGAACAAATGGAAGTAGCAAAGGATCTTCATTATCCGGTCATTTTTCATAATCGGGATGCGAATACGGATGTGATTGAAGTACTGGAAGATTATCCGGACGTAATCGGTGTTGCCCATTGTTTTTCCAGCAATCTGGAAACGGCCAATGCCTTCCTTGAAATGGGGTATTATATTTCTTTCTCTGGGAATCTTACATTTAAAAATAGCCATTTGCCAGACGTCGCCAAGGAAATACCTTTGGATAAAGTTCTTGTTGAAACAGATTCACCTTATTTAAGTCCCGAACCTTTTCGTGGCAAACCCAATGAGCCGGGCCGAACGAGATTTGTGGCTGAAAAATTGGCGGAAATTCATAGAATTCCATTTGAAGAAATAGCCAAACAAACATCCCAAAACGCTTCAGAACTTTTTGGTTTTTCTAATTTGTCAGACTGAGTGTAAAAAAGGGTAAGTTGAATCTAAAGATGATAAAATTAGATAAAATAAACACAACATATTTATCCTCCAACCCTACCCTATTGCTGCGACAAGTAAGTTTTGTGTTCCCCACAAAATGGATGAAAGAATTAAGAGCGTTTATTTTTCCTCCGTGTCTCAGCGTCCTTCCATTTTGAGAAAAGCCCACCCATTCCGCAAAAAGTGGGGACAAAACTTTCTCACCGACATCAATCTCTTAAATCGTATTGTCCGTACAGTAGACCCCCAAAAGAGTGATTCAATATTAGAGATAGGCCCCGGCCATGGCTCCCTAACAGAAAAAATATTTCCGAATGTAAGAGAAATGGCCGCCATTGAGATTGATCCATTGCTCATTAAACACCTTTCAATTCGGTCGGATCTTGAAGGGCTGCAAATCATTCATGGTGATGTATTACTTCAGGATATTGAAAAAATTCCAATATCAAATCCAGTTCGAATCATTGGCAACATTCCATATAACATTACCTCGCCCATAATTATTTGGCTCATTGAGCAATTGGATTATTGGGATGATGCATTCATTATGATGCAAAAAGAGGTTGGGGAACGGCTAACGGCAAAGGTTGGGACAAAAAATTATAGTCGTTTATCTGTGGTGGTTGGGGTGTATCTAAATATGGAATTGTGTTTCACCATTCCACCAGATGTTTTTTATCCAAAGCCTAAAGTGGATTCTGCTATCATTAAGTTTACAAAAAAATCCAACCCAATTGTGCCAGATGACCAGTATGTGAAATTCAATAAAATTGTAAAAGCAGCTTTTTCAAAGCGTAGAAAAATGCTCAGGAATTCTTTAGCTGGGTTTGATATACCAAAAGAAATAAAGTCCGAAATTGACTTCACCCGACGACCCGAGACATTAACAATCCAAGAGTTTGCGAAACTATTGACATAATAATTAGTTATATCTACATCTTGGGTAGCATATATTATTTAGTGTAAATTACTCGACTTTTTCCTCAACAAAAACGAGGTTTTAAAACATGGCCAAAGCAGGTAGACCCATTAATGAATCCAACCGTAGTCTAAGTCAGTACTTAGAAGAGATCGGTAAATACGAACCACTTCATCCTTCCCGAGAGGTAGAATTGGCAATAGCCATTAAAAAAGGGAATCGATTGGCAATGAAGGAATTGGTAGAAGCTAACCTTCGTTTTGTTGTATCAGTGGCAAAAGATTACCAAGGCCAGGGACTTCCTTTGACAGATCTAATCAATGAAGGCAATATGGGCCTAATGAAGGCCGCCGGCCGTTTTGATGAAACGCGTGGATTCAAATTTATTTCATATGCTGTGTGGTGGATTAGACAATCCATTTTACAAGCCTTGGCAGAACATTCAAGAATTGTGCGCTTGCCATTAAACAGGGTTGGGACGATTTCAAAAATTACCAAGCAAGCTGAAAGATTGGAATCTGAAATAGAACGATCACCAAATGAGGAAGAAATCGGACGGAATCTGGAGATGACCAGTGACGAAGTGATTGATGCAATGCGGATTTCTCGGAGACATCATTCCTTGAATGCGCCATTTCGAGATGGAGATAAAAATTCTCTTATTGATGTAATTAAGGACGATGGACAAATTCATCCTGATGAACCGCTAATGGCGGAATCGTTGAAGGATGAAATTCGTCAATCATTAGATACATTAAAAGAACGGGAACGGCTAGTGATCAAAATGTATTTTGGTATTGATCGCGACTACGCTCTCACACTGAATGAAATTGGTGAAGAATTTAGTTTAACTAGGGAGCGGGTTCGCCAAATTAAAGAAAAGGCGATTCGACGTTTACGTCACCGATCCAGAAGTAAATCTTTAAGAACATATTTAGGCTGATCGAGAGGAGGTGAAATAGATCATGGTTGAAGTAACCGTAAAAAGCGGGGAACAACTCGAACGGGCACTGCGCCGCTTCAAAAAAAAGTGGGAACGTGCCGGTGTGTTACGAGAAGTCAAACGAAAATCATTCTATATCAAACCAAGCGATGAGCAGCGGGCTGCGCGGAAAAAAGCAGTACGTAGAAGATTGCGTTTTGCAAGGTACGAAAAGATATAGTTCATTTTATCAAATTGACCCATTTTATGAAAAAGGTTCGGTATTTTACCGAACCTTTTTCATTGTTTTAAGGAATTCATTATGATTATTCGAAGCATATCTGGTGTACGGGGGCATATTGATACGCACCTTTCTTCAGAAAAGATAAAAGTATATGCCCGGGCGTTTCATACCCATATAGATCAAGGGCTGGTATTTCTTGGTCGCGATAGTCGTCCATCTGGTGAAGATTTATTGAACGCATTTACAGAAGAATTGATTCGATTGGGTAGAGACGTAATTATCTGTGGCATTGTACCCACACCGACCGTTCAATTTATGGTGGAAAAATCAGAGGCAGCTGGTGGAGCTATTATCACAGCCAGCCATAATCCAATTGAATGGAATGGGTTAAAATTTGTCCGATCGGATGGTACCTTTTTCAATTCTAAAGACTGTGAGGATTTATTTGAATGTGTCGATCGGAATGATGCTCTCGAATCCGCCAGTGAACCTGGGTTGTTTTTTCCAGATCAGAATTCTATACTAAAACATTCCATTCATACCATTGAACTTTCCTGTATCGATTTAAATGCCATTCGAAATCGAAAGTTTAAAGTAGTTATTGATGCGGTGAATGGCGCCGGCTCTGAGGCGCTCCCTCTATTATTGACACATTTGGGTTGTGAAGTAATTTCCATCCATTGTGAGGGTAATGGTGAGTTCAAACGTGGAACTGAACCATTACCTGAAAATTTAGGAGACCTAAGAAAAACTGTCATTAAAAATGAAGCTCACGTTGGTTTTGCTGTGGATCCGGATGCAGATCGACTGGCAGTTGTCAATGAAAAAGGCCAAGCATTGGGGGAAGAATACACACTCGTTTTAGCGGCTGAAGGCTACATAAAGAATAAAAAATCAAAAGAGACTTTTGTTACAAACTTATCTTCTTCTTTGGCGCTTGAAAAAATGGCTGAATTAAATAACTGTACCGTAGAAAGATCTGCTGTTGGAGAGATTAATGTGGTTCAAAAAATGATTGAGGTAGGTTCAGAACTAGGCGGCGAAGGAAATGGGGGAGTTATCCTGAAAGAAGCCCATCTGGGAAGGGATTCATTGGTAGGTGCAGCCATGGTATTAAATAGGATGGCGCAGGATAATATACCCTTAAGTCAAATTCATGCAGCATTGCCACAATTCTATATTGTAAAGGACAAGATTAATTTAGACGCAATTGAAAAGGATGCAGTTCTGGAGAAAGCCAAATCTGTTTTTACCGATGCAGAAGTAAATACGATCGACGGTGTAAAATTCACATGGGAGGATAGCTGGATTCATCTCCGAAGCTCAAATACAGAACCCATTATGCGCATCTATGCGGAAGGGTCATCAATACGGATTGCCCAAGGGCTTGTGGATAAAATCAAAAAAACCATTTTATGAAAACAAGCAGGATAAATATTTATTTCTAATCAGGTAAATTCTCAATATTAAATTGATAAAATAATCATGGAAACGTTTATACATAGAATTGATCAAGTGGGCGCTCAGGAAAGAGTTTCAAGGCTTTTTTCTCGAAGTATCAAAAAAGAATCTAAAATAGATGCGTTACATACTGTATTAAGTATGATTGATTTAACGACTTTAGAAGGAAAAGATTCTCCGGGAAAAGTAAAACAGTTATGCTACAAAGCAGCTCATTTACATGATCAATTTCCAAATTTGCCAACAGTTGCGGCAATTTGTGTTTATCCCACTATGGTGGCCATTGCAAAAAAAGCACTTGAACATACAGAAATAAATGTCGCTTCTGTTGCCACTGCTTTTCCAAGTGGAATGGCATCTCTTGAATATAAATTAAATGAAGTTAGAATGGTGGTTGCAGATGGAGCGGATGAAGTGGATATGGTCATCTCGAGGGGAAAATTTCTTCGGGGGGAATACACGTATGTGGCAGATGAAATTGCATCTGTTAAAGAAGCCTGTGGAAAGGCCCATTTAAAGGTTATTTTAGAGACAGGCGAATTGGTAACCTTGGATAATGTTCGTTTAGCCAGCGATATTGCAATGAAAGCAGGGGCTGATTTCATCAAAACATCCACAGGAAAAGTATCACCGGCGGCCACACCTTCCGTGGTACTTGTTATGTTAGAAGCCATTCGTGATTATTACAAGAAAACAGGCAAAAAAATCGGCATGAAACCTGCTGGTGGTATTAGCAAAGCAAAATTGGCAATTCAATATTTGGTAATGATTAAAGAAACATTGGG
>JAPYOT010000046.1 GCA_029938045.1 Fidelibacterota bacterium
CCGTATCCATGGTAACCTGTTTTGCGTGTTCCAGCATACCATTGTACATGGCCGATATGAACAGGATCAGGAAAAATGAAAAAGCGGTCACAAGAACATTCAGAAAAGTGCGCAGCCTGGCGCCTATGAGATTTTTAATGGCAATCTTAAAAAGCAATTCTAATCCCCTGCTTTTGGATTACTAATGTTTTCATCTTCGGTTATTTCACCATCGTCCAGGTGAATAATTCGTCTAAGGTAAGCCATGATCTTTTCATCGTGAGTTGCAAATATGAAAGAAGTGGACAATTCTTGATTTAATCGTACCAGAATTTTCATAATATGATGAGAATTCTCCGCATCCAGGTTGGCAGTGGGCTCATCTGCCAATACCAGCGCGGGCTGATGTACAATCGCTCTGGCAATGGCTGTGCGTTGGCATTCACCACCGCTTAACATATTTGGTCGGGAATCCATTTTATCTGTTAGGCCAACTGATTTGACAGCCTGCTCTACCATGGATATTCGTTCATCTTTATCGACCTTATTTAAAAGCAGTGGAAGCTCCACATTTTCAAAAACAGTATAAACTGGAAGTAAATTGTAACTCTGGAAAATGAATCCCATTTTTGTTTTTCTTAAATGAGCTCGTTCTTTGTGAGATGAAGAGCCCAGTTCTATTCCAAGAACGTTTACATTTCCTTCTGTAGGTGAATCGAGTCCTCCAATTATATTTAAAAGCGTTGTTTTCCCCGAACCGGATGGACCAACTAATCCCATAAATTCGGCTTTTTCCAATTCGACATTTATATCGCTCAATGCGGTAAAATAATCACCACCAACGGGAAATTGTTTTAAAAGATTTTTTATTTCGACTACATTTTTATTTGACATGTTTTTCCTTTATTTCGCCACAAAGACACGATAAAATAATAATTAAATCTTTGTGTCTTCGAGTCTTTGTGGCCATAAATTTTTCTAATGATTGTAAATAAACATGAATTGAATTCCGGTTCCAAATCCCGCAACTGATTTTGGGAAGGCTTCTACAGGAAGAACATATTCCTTCCGTTTGGGGCTTTGAGATAATAGCAAATTTAAGCTGAATTTGTCATAGGTGGCGCTCCATCGGAAATAGGAATAAACTCGGTCTTCCTGCCAATCAAATTGAGAAATAAACATGGTAGAATGAACCATGCCCAAGGGAAGCATAGCCATAAAAGCCGTAAAATTTTGGTCGTCTGCATTTCTATTTTTGATGAACATGGATTCTGTCATAATCAAAAGTCCGTTAGCGATGGGCAAGGTATAATCTGCGCCAATGGTTGTCATTTTAAGATCTGAATGCTCCGAAATAATAACGGCACTTTCCATCCAAGAACCAATAAAACCGTCATGTCGGATATCCAACGCAAACCGTTGCTGGGGTTCAGGCATCATGATCCCCAATTGACCAATTTTCTGTGGAGTTTTAGACGGATCAACGTGAAAGGTAAATCCGAATTCTCCGTAAGATGATGATAGTTCAGCCCGTCCGCCAAAGGATAAAGTGTCTTGCGCATTTTGAATAGCCCATGACCAAATCGAAAGAGAGTTGGACGGAAACCATTTGAGCCGGAATGCGTCCACACCGTCAGTTTGTCCCGTGGGGTCAGTTAAGTCAAATGTATCAAACCAGGAAAGGGTTCGTAAAATTTGTGATGGTCCGAAAATAATTTTTTGTAAACCAAGGCGTACTTCCACTTTTTCGGATGAATAACGAATCCAAAGGCGATGGTTCTTTTCATGATTCGAAACAAGTGAATCCCCGGAATAGGATCGGTCTAACCGATATGCCCATTCAAAATCAAAAAAGGTGAAATCCGATAAATCTCGTGATAAAGAAAATGTTGGTATGTAGCCCATAGACGATTCAAAGGCAGATTGCCCGGACGGGCCATCGTTACCCGTAAGTCCGCTTGCCCAAAATTGACCCTTGGTTGAAAATGATTGTGCTTTGACTATCGGATAAGAAAAGAATGAAATAATAAATACAATTTTTAGGAAGCCGTTCATTTAGTCTTTACTTACATTTTTTTTAATCGTTTGACCAATAAATAGCCAAGTATAAAATACCGTAATAAATACGACAGCCCACTCCAAAGTATGGGAAGGCTCCCTATTTTGAAAAATACCCAGAAGTGCCAATATAGATAACACACTGAGAAAATAAAGGATTATCTTATGAATAAGCATGGTTTTATATATACCCTTAGTCGATTAGGGTTCTCATCCTATTGATTAATGACATCCAATTCCCTGTGCATCATCAAACCTATTGCATGGTCTGGGTTTAAAATCAGGCCCTGGTTCAAAATTTTTGTCGCACTCTTGAATTTTCCCAAACGAATTTTTGTCGCCGCCAAAAAAATGTATGCATCGGTGATGGATGGATCCAATTCAATTGTTCTCATCAAGTGGCGTTCCGCACGAATATTAATATTTTCTTTAAAGAAAATATTTCCAATTCCGAAATGACCTTCCGCATAATAACTATTGATTTCAAGTGCCTTAACAAAGGCTTCAATTGCTAACGCATTCTGGCCTGCCAAGGATTGAGCCCTGCCCAACCCAGCCCATCCCTGCCAGTCTAATGAATTGCTATTAACTATTTCACCAAAGGTGTTGATTGATTGATTGATATTACCCATTTTTAAATATGCTTCTCCTAACCCTTTGCGTGCTCTTGCATTTTTGGGCCATATTTTTATTGATTTTTTGTAAAGGATCCTTCCCTGTTCCATTTTACCGGCTTTGATTAAATCTTCTGCCTTGTATGCTAATGCCAAACTCCAGCGCGTCCTGACCTTTGATTGATCCTTACCAGATAGAGATAATATGTGAATGATAAATTTTTCAATTTCTGGCTCATCGCCTTTAACAGCATCAAGAAAGGCCAATGATAATGCTCGAATATCTACATCCTTATTTTTGGCTAAATCCTTTAGTCTATTCACTACCTTTCCCGAAATAAAATTTGCTCCTTCAGACATAAATGCCGCTGAGATACCAGCGAAAGCCTGTGGTGCCGGATCGTTATTTGATCCAAATAAATTTAGAAAACTTTCATTTGTAGCTTCGCCTTTTTGAAATGAAAACAATGCCGATTCTAAAGGGTGATGCGGTTTCAACTCTCCATACCATTGCGTAACGTAATCGTTTAAGGATTCTATGTTCATATTATCATGACATTGTTGACAGGCATTTTTTATCCCAAGTTTCTGGTCAAGTTTGGGTCTGGGAATCGAAATTGTATGATCTGCTCTTGCAAACATTAATTGATCTCCAACTGCTTTATGCTGTTGAAATGGCATATGACACGCGGTACATCGACTTCCTTCGGATTCGGATTCGTGAAAGGTGTGAAGAGAGGGGTTTTCTTTTTTTGCCATATGACAAGAAACACATTGCCCATTGTCAAACCGCCCTTTTAGTACATTTCGATTTATATCCTGATAGCTATTTGAATGTGGATTGTGACAATCAATACACGTCATGGATCCGTTTTGATAGCAATCACTGAAAATGTGATTTTGTTGATATCCAAATGCCCTCACCCTTCCATCAGGAAAATAGGGGTTTCCACCCAGCATCGAAAATTTTACGCTAAAATAATCATCAAAATCCATACCAGGTAAGTATCCCGGGCGAATCATATCTTTCAATGCATGACATTGTGCACATACTTTGATAGACTCCTCTTTTGAAAGCGTTTTTAATGATTGAATCCCCGTATATCCTTTTACAATCCTTTTGTCAAATTGCATTAAAGTTACATGCTCTTTCCCGGGGCCATGACAAGATTCACAATTTATTGATAAGTTTGTAAATGATAATTTATACTGGCCTAGACTGCGATCAAACGCTGTGATAATTTGGCTCCCATGACATTGCTGACAATTTTGTTTTTCTGGAACACCGCCCATCATTCGATTGGGGGGCCATTCGGTCAACATTCTCATCGATAGTGATTTCGATGCGGGAACCCAACCCGATAAATCATTTGTTTCAAAAAACCATGTTTTCTTTTCCGGGTGATAATCAAAGGGAAGCAAGCGCATTGAACCGTCAGGGAAAACACTAAAAAAAGCCTGTGTTCCTCCGCCATATAAATGGCCGCCCCCCACCACACTGCTTACTTTATATTTCACTTCCGGGAATCCCTTTTCTTGCGCACGAAAATAATAATGACCATTTTGTTGAAATGGGATAAACCAACCATCTTTAAGTTCAATTTTTTTGCCATCAAAGGGTGCTTTTATATTTGAACTAAATGGCACACCGCCGGCACGGCCATGGGTTGAGCTTTTCCATAGCTCAAATTGATCGGGATGGCAAGATTCACAGCTGTCTGAGCCAATGAAATCCTGGAGCTGACTTAAAGCAATGTTAAAGAAAAAAACTGAAAATATCAGACTTTTAATAAATAGTGCCATTTAAATAAAATTAATTTTTTGCCCAATCCGGCTGCTCACAATTACAAAATTTCCTGATTGTTTGTACATAATCAACTATTTCCTTGGGGCTCATTTTTTCTCCCCACCCAGGCATAAAATGACTTTTATTCATTATACGCCCTCCCACATGAATGGTATCATAAAGGGTGTCGTCTGCCCGCTGTTCCATCAACGTTGCATTGGTAAAATTCCCTGGTTTCACGGTCAGGTTTGGTTCATTAAATCCTTTTCCGTTTCCATTCAATCCATGACAAGGCGCACAATTTTCTTCATAACTATTGGCGGCAGAATAAGGCTGGTGTTGAATCAAATTGAGGTATGCTGTTTTTTGATCCGATTGTTTATAGGCTAAATAGGATAAAATTAACGGGAGGATGTTTGGATCTATCACTGTTTTGGGCATCATACTTTCTGGCATAACCATATGAGGCATCTTTACTGCCATTTTGATAAAACCGTCCGTGAGTCGATTTCCCACATTAGATAAATCCGGTCCAATTTTACCTCCTTTTCCATCTATCTGGTGACACCCCAAACATGGTAGAAAGTCGTTCAGCAATTTATCTACTTTTTGAGATTGGAATTTAGAAATCGGTGACAACTTTGTCTTGAGCTCTGCTGTTCCCAACCAGTCGGATAATGCTAAAACTTCAGAATCAGATAAATGATAATCCGGCATACGGCTCCCAGATCCGGGGAAAAACCCAAAAGGGCGAATAGCCGACGGTTTTTCCAGGTAATTGTTGATCCACCCTTTTTGAGTTCGCATACGCTGGGCAGACAAGTTTGGGCCATTATGGTCCTCAAACCAGCTGTTTTCATCCTGCATTCCATGGCAAGCCTGGCAATTCTGGGAGAGAAAAATATTCTTCCCCATCTCAGCAGTTACATTGGGATACGCTTTTTGTACCTTCCCAAATTCCAGTTCCAATGCCTGCCGTTTGTCCGAACTTGTCCTGCTTAAATAAGATACAATTGTTTTAAGGTCTTTCGCTGTTTGTTGATTCTGATCGTGATTTTTTTTTAAATTAAAAAAATTGGGCATGGCTGATCCCTTGGGTAAATAAGGGCCGGGGTTTTGTATAAAGTTTGACATCCATTCAGCATTCAGGCGAAAACCTGCTTGTGTCAAATCTGTTGATTTAGATTCTCCAACATCATTTAACTGATGACACTTGGTGCATTGATAAGTGTTGTGGAGAAGTTCAAATCCATTTTTATCTCGATTAATATTTATTTCAGAAATCTGAACCGATTTCGGCAGGGTGTGTTGCTTGATTAAATACAGAGTCAATGCCATTGCTTCATTATCTGAAAATCCAAAATCAGGCATCCGTGATTTTCCGATATTGTGTCGAACAGAATAAGGTGATTTTAAATAGTCGAAAAGGAAGGCTGCATTGTATTTTGACCCTGCATAACTGAGATCCGGGGCATGGGTTTTAATCACTTCTGATTGAGTCACACCACTATGGCAGTTCCCGCATCCAAGTTCATTTGCCAAAGCATTTTCAGGCATCTCTCCTTGGGGAAAACAGAAGGATAAAAATATTATTAGGGGGATTTTATGGGTGAGTTTACCAACCAAATTGTAAATCCAAAGCCGGTAAGAGATGTGCTTGAGACCCAAAAGGATATTCACCTGCAATAAGTTTATATCCGAACAGAAGTCTGAATTTTTTACTTTTTGACCACACCAGTAATCCTTTTTGCTCAAAGGCAAACCGCCCTCGGCCTCCAGGCATCAAAAACATATCATAATCTATAACATATGACCAGCGTTCTTTAACTTGACGAAAATACTCACCACCAATTTTGATCAGAATTCCATTATAATACACGGACAGCCGCGGATAAATAATGGGTAAATCAACGGTCGCTCTTTGGGCCAATTCTTTTCCATTTAATCCAATCCCCAGCCCGCCATTTATGGATAGCCGCCCATCGGAAGGAGCGCCTGTGGTGCCCATCAATTCTCCGTATACTGAAATCATTTGGGGAATGGTGAATTCAGGTGAAATTAATGCAAACATATCCGGTTCACCTAATTTCATTCCCAGAGGACTTTGGATCCATCGCATGGCCATGGTTGGATAGGCCACTTGAATCCGATAAGCCATCTTCCATTTATGAAATTGGGCTAGATTTGTTTTATATGCCACACTAGGAAGCAATAAAAATTTATTCACACTGATTTCTGATCCGTTATGTAAACCCATTCGAAAAGGTGAAAATAATCCTATTTCATGCCGGCCGGGAGATAATAAACCAGCAGACTCATCCTCCCATTGCGGACCAGCCAATCCTAACGAAATGAATAATATTGTCTGGATAATTTTTTTCATGGTATCACCCAAGTGGCGCTAACTGGAATATGGTCGGATAGCTCCGTTGCTTCCTGATGGGTAGTACCATTAATCCACGTTGTATTGGTCCATAAATAATCCAGTTTGCGATCTAATTGCAGGTTATCGTCCGGACTGTGAGTGAAATGACCTGTTTCAAAGGCGCCATATACATCCAGAGGAATGGCCGGGGTATAGCTTTTAAACAATGATGACAACCATGTGATTTCCGGGGCAAAATAACTCCCTTCCTTGTGAGTGTCGCCTTTGTCGATTCCGTATTCATGAAACGATTCCCCTTTACATTGATCATCGAGACAGTAGTCCAATTTGGAAGCATTGGGCGGAATTTCATTTAAATCCCCGCCCGCAATAAAATAGCCTCCTTCCGCCGCGATCCCATCCAAAATTGCCTTAAAAGCATCAATATGCTTTTGCTTAGTATCGTCGGTTGCAAATGCAGTCAGGTGGGTATTCACCGCATAAAAAGGTTTCCCGGGCATGGCCACTTTCGCCTTTATTGCATTGCGACGGAGATAAAAATACTTCGTCAGCGCATCTTGATCGCCCCGTAACGGAAGCTGGTATCGTTCTGCATTTTCCAGTTTCCATTTTGATAAAATTAGATTCCCCGTATTTACACGTCCCAACCCGTCAGCTAAAATAACTTGAGATTCCCACATGGAAGCGTAGGCACCATAATTAAAATCAGTATGATCTAAAAGCCACTGGGCTTGATCGATATAACCCGTTTTTTTTGATTGAACATCAACCTCCTGGAGGAGAAGAATGTCAGGATCTTCCTGCTTAATTTTTTCAGCCAACCCTTCCAATCCTTCGAGCACTTCACTTTCTTTCAGCACCACCCGATCGCCGCAGCCATCTCCGAAAAAGCGCAATCTTGCCACCCCAAATCGAATATTCCATGTCATGACTTTAACCGTATTTTGAGCACCCACATCAACAATATTATTAGCGCGGTACATCACCGCGCCTTCTATATCGTCAAATTTGTTAACGATCGGTTCGCATGAGGAGAAAATGATCCCAAAAATGAGAATAAATTTAATTGGGGTTAGTTGTTTAATCATTGGAGATATTAATTCTACCATTTATCTTTCCCTAAGAAAATATATCAACACCGCTCTACCCCCGTAGCAAAAAGAACAACTTTTTCATTCAAACCAATCCATCCTCTATTTTTTAATGATTGATACGCTGACCATACCACGCCTGCCTCAGGGCTGGCATGAATGTTGCTCATTTTTTTGAAATCTTCTGTGGCTTTCTCTAGATCAGATTCTTTGGCGGAAACTGCAATTCCGTTGCATTCAGATAATACATGAAGCATCCAATTTCCTCCCAATGGTCCAGGAACGTTTAGCCCCAAAGCAATCGTGTTGCTTTTGTCCCAAAATTCTGTCGATTTTTCCAGCCCTTGAAATGCTTTCACTACCGGTGCACAGCCATCGGATTGTGCTGCAACCATTCGGGGTAACGGTCCTGAAATCCATCCCAGCCCCTTCATTTCCTGGAATGCTTTCCACATTCCGATTAAGCCCGTTCCACCACCGGTGGGGTAGATAATGACATCTGGCAATTCCCAATTCATTTGCTCCGCAATTTCATAGCCCAGGGTTTTCTTCCCCTCCACCCTGAATGGCTCTTTTAAGGTGGAGATATCAAACCAATTTTCTTCTTTTGATTCCAGCATTTTGTGGGCAGCGTGAGATATAGTTTGACCTTCCAATATAATATTTGCCCCATATTGATCAGTGGCCTTTTTAAATGAATCGGGGATGGTTTCGGGCAGAAAAACATGACAATCAATGCCAGCTTTTTGGCAATAAGCCGCTGCAGATACGCCTGCATTCCCTGCGGATGGCAGACAAATAGATTCAACACCTTGGGCCTTCGCCATGGTAACAGCCATTGCCATACCACGATCTTTAAATGAGCCGGTGGGATTTACTGTTTCATCCTTGATAAAAATATGGTGCGCCATGGGAATCAAGGGAGACCAACCTTCACCTAAACTGACAATATCTTCTTTTTCCACATTGGGCAACACTCTTTTATATCGCCACAGGGAATGATCGTCGATTTTTACATCAATATCTTCTTCGATGCCTTCCCAATCATAATGAACAGACAGGGGTTTACCACAGGGACAAAGTCCTAGGGGCTTGGTTGGGTTATCCAATCTCTTTTTACAGGCAGTACAAACGTAAATCAATCCTCGGGCCCCTTCTTCTTAATCTATATTACTAAATAAATCTTCTTTTTCCATTGCAAGATTTAGAATTATACCGACAAATTGCACTTTCAAAAATCACTAAAGTGTCACAATGATCCCTTCACAAAAACATTTATTCGATATTCCTGACGAAATTACTTACCTCAATTGTGCATACCTATCACCCCAGTTACAATCTGTTAAGGAAGCGGGAATACGTGGCGTTTCCGGTAAATCGTCTCCCTGGGAATTGATGCCACAGGATTTTTTTACGGAATCAGAACATTGCCGGTCATTGTTTGCCAAAACCCTTGGGGCAGATAAGGAGTGTGTGTCTTTTATCCCATCGGCCAGTTATGGCATTGCGGTGGCGGCGGAAAACCTGAATTTAAAATCCGGGGACGAAGTTGTGGTTCTCTCAGAACAGTTTCCTTCCAACTATTATATGTGGAAACATAAGGCTGACCTGGTGGGCGCATCCATCCGTACCGTTCCCAAAACAAATGGTGATGTCACAGCGGCTGTGCTGGATACCATCACAGAAAAGACAGCCATTGCCGCTATTCCCAATTGCCATTGGGCCGATGGTACTCTTGTTGATATCCAAGCTGTGAGTAAACGCTGTAGCGAAGTGGGTGCTGCCCTGGTACTTGATTTGTCCCAATCTGCCGGCGTGATGCCTGTTGATTTTAATTCAGTGAATCCTGACTTTGTCATTACCGTAGGATATAAATGGTTATTAGGCCCCTATTCATTTGGTTACATGATTGTTAATAAAAAGCACCGTGATGGACAGCCATTAGAATATAATTGGATGGCTCGGGAAAACAGTGAAGACTTTTCTGATTTGGTCTTATATCGGGATTCATTTCAACCCGGTGCACGAAAGTTTGATGTGGGTGAACGAAGTAATTTTGTTCTTATGCCCATGGCTATTGCAGCGTTAAAACAAATTTCGGAATGGGGCATTAACAATATCGGGAATTCTCTTTCTCATTTCACAGATGAAATCGCCAGCAGAGCATTAGAATTGGGGTTGACTGTTCCAAATAAAAAAGCGCGGGCGCCTCATATATTGGGAATACAATTCCAGAACGGTGTTCCCGATCGTTTGGCTGAAAACCTCCAGCGGGAAAATGTTTATGTAAGCATTCGGGGAAATTCAATCCGCATTGCACCTTATTTATATAATACAAATAAAGATATTGATCGGCTTTTTACCGTTATTAAACAATCATTATAAGGAGAGAGATCATGAGAAGGATTGGGTTTATATTAAGTTTTTTCATGTCATTGGTTCAAGCAGATGATTTAAAAGATGACATTTTATCTATGCATCAAAGGGCGGTGGTCCGGGATGGATTTCTTAAAGACCGCTTTGAAACCGTCCTGCCTGAAATCATGGCGCGGAACAATATGGATATGTGGATCGTCATCGCCAGAGAATATAATGAAGACCCGGTTATTCGTACCATGCTCCCGGCCACATGGCTCAATGCTCGGCGGCGAACAATCTTAGTGATCCACAACCCGGGGAAGGGCCACCCGCTAGAGACTTATGCCGTGGCTCGCTATGATGTAGGAGAGGTTTTTAAAAAGGCCTGGGATCCGGAAGCGCAACCCAATCAGTATAAAGCCTTGGCGGATTTGATACAGTCAAAAAATCCCAAATCCATTGGAATAAACAAAAGTATATATTTTGCCCAAGCAGACGGAATAACTGCCAATGAATATGAATTGTTAAAAAAAGCGCTCCCTCGAAAATACCAAAGTCGTATCGTTAGCGCAGAACAAGTTGCTATTGGCTGGTTAGAAACGCGCAGTGCAAAAGAGATGAAAGTCTATCCTGATATCTGCCGCATTGCCCACGACATCATTAAAGAAGGGTTTTCTGCTAAGGTAATCACGCCGGGAATCACGACTACCGATGATGTGGTTTGGTGGTATCGAGAACGTATCCGCGACCTGAATCTGGTTACATGGTTTCATCCAACTGTTGATATTCAGCGGGCCGATAAACAAGACTTTAATTTTCTGGAAGCATTTTCAAAAGATAAGGCGGATAATGTTATACGCCCCGGGGATTTGCTCCATGTTGATTTTGGTATTACCTACTTGGGATTAAATACAGACACGCAACAGCATGCCTACGTGCTTATGCCCGGTGAAAGCAGAACACCGAATTTTTTGGTTAAAGCCTTAGGGGTTGGAAACAGGTTGCAGGATATTCTCACGGACCAATTCAAAACGGGGCGTACAGGCAACGAGATGCTCCTATCGGCCTTAAAGCAGGCCAAGGAAGAAGGAATCAAACCCCAGATCTATACCCACCCCATCGGGTATTACGGTCATGGCTCCGGGCCAACTATCGGCATGTGGGATAAACAGGAAGGCGTACCCGTAAATGGGGATTATCCCTTATTTCCAAATACAGCCTACTCCATTGAACTCAATGCAAAAGTTCACATTAAGGAATGGGATAAAGAGGTAGCCATCATGCTGGAAGAAGATGCTTTGTTTGATGGTGAAACCTGTGATTACATCGATCCGAGACAAACCGAAATGATCATAATTGACTGGGAAACAGATAAATGAAAAATGTTTTAAAAGGGATCCTGGGGTTAGTAGCAGTTTTAACCGCCATTCTTCTGTTTAATGCATATAATCTTGGTGATGTGCGCCCACTAGGGGGCCCTGCTAAACTTATGAATATTAATATACAAAAAGCGGTTGATCGGCTTTCTGGCGGGATTAAAATCCCTACCATATCCCAAATGAATTCCGATAAAATTGACTATACACAATTTTTGGACTTTAACCGGTATCTCCGACAAGAATTCCCCAACGTATTTAATACGCTCGATTCATATACAATTAACAAACACAGCATCATTTTAAAGTGGGGTGGGATTCAACCACTTAAGAAGCCGATCCTTCTCATGGCTCATATGGATGTTGTCCCTATTGATGATCAATCGTTGGATCAATGGACATTCCCGCCATTTTCCGGAACTGCCGATGAAGAAATCATCTGGGGCCGCGGCACTATGGATTGCAAGGGCAACCTATTTGCGATTATGGAATCGGTGGACCAACTTATTGCGAATGGGCATCAGCCAGCCCAAACCATTTATATTGCCTTTGGACACGATGAAGAAATCGGTGGAAATGAGGGTGCCAAAAAATCTGCGGAATATTTTCGTAAAAACGGAATCGACTTTGATTTTATACTGGATGAAGGAGGCGGTATAACTTCAGGGAAATCCTTTGGTATAGAAAAAGCGGTTGCCTTTGTGGCCGTGAGTGAAAAGGGATATATGACTTTAGAATTGGTAGCCAAAGGCACGGGAGGGCATTCATCCATGCCCGGAAAAGAAACCACAATTGGCATCTTGGCTAATGCCATTACCAAGCTCCAGGCAAACCCCTTACCCGCAAGGCTCGAGGGCCCAACAAAATATATGTTCAAAGCTATCGGGGCTGAGATGAAACTTTTGCCTCGTATCATCATGGGAAACCAATGGTTATTCGAAGGATTAATTGAGCGAATATTTTCATCTTCTCCCGCCGGCAGTGCGGTGATTCGCACCACCACTGCGCCCACCATTATTTCCGGTGGTATAAAAGACAACGTAATCCCGGCCCAGGCAAGGGCCATGGTAAACTTCAGGATCATCCCCGGAGATACGCCGGAAAGCATTGTTGACATGGTTCGTGAAATCGTGGACGATCCCCGTGTAGAGATAAAACACCCTGAGGGACAATTTGGTCGTGAACCGGCACCAGTATCGGACCCAACCGCGGATCAATTCAAATTTCTATCCCGGAATATTTATGAGGTATTCCCGTCAGCGGTGGTAGTCCCGGGCATCAGTCCCGGCGGCACGGATACGAAACATTTCCTGGATCTTTCGCCCAATATATATCGGTTCTCAGGGATTGGAAGAACAGATGACTCTGACCTGAAGCGGGTCCACGGCATTGATGAGCGAATTGGCATAAAGGCTTATGAAAAAGGGATCCAGTTTTATATCCACCTTATTGAATCTCTGGGACAAGATCAAAAACTATAAAGCTTCAAAAACACCTGTTTCTTTATTCTTCTTGACCTTGTCATAATCAAAGCATCGACCGTTCATCGCGATGTAAACCCCATGGGGTAAACTCTGAACGAATCCCAGTGCGCTCCCTAAATTAAATAAACCATCAGACGTTCCAAATTTAAATGGAATCATGGCGCCGGTAAGGACGATTGTTTTTTCTAAATTCCCCGTGGCCAGAAGTTTTGCTGTATCGGTCATGGTGTCCGTACCATGTGTAATGATAATTTGATCTTCCTCAGTGCGAATACAGTTTTCTAAAATCAAATTTCGGTCCGAGTCCGTCATATCCAGGCTGTCTATCATCATTAATGTTCGAATACTTACATCAAGTTTTGATCGACCAAGATCCAAGATTTCCCCCATGTGGGTGTCTTTAAAATATAACTTGCCCGTGATTTCATTGTACTCTTTGTCAAAGGTGCC
>JAPYOT010000047.1 GCA_029938045.1 Fidelibacterota bacterium
GGACACTTCATTTATTGAATGTGCTCACTGGTTCGGTTGGGACAGAAGGTGGAACATCACCAAGCGCATGGAATAAATTTCATCCGGAATTTTTTGATACGCCACCGGGCCCCGATGCGTGGAATGAATTATCTTGGCCCAAAGAATACACATTATCTCATTATGAAATGAGCCAGATTTTGCCCCATCTGATCAAGGATGGTCGTGGATCAATGGATGTGTATTTCACTCGTGTGTTCAACCCGGTGTGGACTTATCCTGACGGATTTAGTTGGATAGAAATGTTGTCTGATGCAGAAAAAGTTGGATGCCATATTGCCCTAACACCCACATGGAACGAGACCGCCTTTTTTGCCGATTATGTTTTGCCCATGGGACACGCATCAGAGCGACACGATATTAATTCTTACGAAACACAATCAGGAGTTTGGATCGCTTTTCGTCAACCAGTTTTGCGTGAAAAAGCTCGCCGCGATGGAAAAGAAGTGGAATTCACGTATGAAGTAAATCCTGGGGAAGTGTGGGAAGAAGATGAATTCTGGATTGAGTTATCTTGGCGCATTGACAAAGATGGCGATTTGGGAATAAGAAAACATTTTATGAGTCCCTATCGGGATGGTGAAAAAATTAACATTGATGAATATTATCAATATATTTTTGAGCGGACAAATGGATTACCGGAAACGGCTGAAAAAGAAGGTCTCTCTCCTTTAGAATATATGCGGAAGTTTGGAGCTTATTTAGTTGATCCAGAAGTTTATGTTAAAAATGAAGATGTTGTTAACAATGAAACTATGAATAGGGCGATAGTTAAAGAGAATGGTCAAATTGAAAAAGATGGAAATGTTGTTGGCATCCAAGTAGATAAAAAGAATTTTAGTGGGTTTCCAACACCATCCAAACGACAAGAAATTTATTCTCAAACCATGGTGGATTTTGGTTATCCGGAACACGCCACTCCAGGATATCGTATTAAAAGCCATGTGCATCCAGATGAAATGGATAAAAGCAAAAATGAGTGTGTTTTATTACCAAATTTTAGATTGCCGACGCATATTCATTCCCGATCGGCCAATGCTAAATGGCTCACAGAAATTGCCCATAAAAATCCCATTTGGATCCATACGAAAGATGCGGCACGGCTCGGTGTGGATAATGGAGATCTACTTAAAATAACCACACCCATCGGTTGGTTCGTGGACAAAGTTTGGGTGACAGAAGCCATTAAGCCCGGTGTTGTGGCGTGCTCCCATCATATCGGTCGATGGCGCCGCCAGCAGGATGCGGGAAATCGTCTAATGACCAATACAGTTGATATACAAAACATGGGCGATGGAAAGTGGAAGATGGCGACGGTGAAAGGTATCGAACCGTGGAAATCAAAAGATCCAGACACAAATCGTGTTTGGTGGCGCGATGGTGGTGTCCATCAAAATATTACCCATGCGGCCAATCCTGATCCAATTTCCGGGGCTCATTGCTGGCTTCAGAAAGTGAGTATATCTGTGCCAGAACCAGGTGAGAAATACGGCGATGTTTACGTGGATACAAATAAATCTTTCGAGCATTTTAAGAAATGGAATGCTTGGGCAAAAGATCGTGAAACACACCCGGATGGCTTACGCCGTCCACTTTGGATGGGACGACCATTAACGCCCCAGAAAAACCAATTTTATATTAATAAAGAAGAATAAATTGTCTTAATTCTTTTAGCCGAAGTACCTACGTCATGTGATAAGGTATCAGGTCGGTACGGTCTTGTTGGAAACGTCAAGATTTGCTCCCGATTTCCGATATAATAATGTCGGGATGACTTGGAATGAGAATGATAGAAAATATAATTACACCCACTCCAATTAATGGTGAACTGGATCAGTCCGCGCCACCCATTATTGACCGCTTCGGTCGATCCTTCAACTATTTACGTTTAGCTCTTAATGAGCAATGCAATCTTCGCTGTATTTACTGCATGCCCGAAGAAGGGATTGATTTCCGTAGCAAAGACAAACTCCTTACTACAGAAGAAATTTTCCGACTCATCGAAATAGCATCCCAAATGGGTGTGTCCAAAATTCGCTTTACCGGTGGCGAACCTTTACTACGAAAAGATATATCTGAACTTGTTCGGTTTTCACATCATTGTAAAGGAATAGAATCAGTACATTTAACAACAAACGGACTATTACTTTCCAAACAAATTGATAAATTGGAAACATCAGGACTGTCTGGAATTAATATTAGTCTGGATACACTCACCCCTAAAAAATTTAGTATCATCACACGCAGAGACGGTTTGGATTTGGTTTTAAATAGTCTCCATAAAGCCATGGAATCCACCATTCAATCCATCAAACTGAATGTAGTCGCCATGCGTGGTTTTAATGATGATGAACTCATGGATTTTGTATATTTAACCGAAAAAAATAATATAACGGTTCGTTTTATTGAACTCATGCCATTTGATTCTCACCAGATTTGGAAGACGGGGAAATTTTATGGGGCTGATCATATTGTTTCCGATATAAAAAACCAGGTTGATGAGTTGAATCCAATTGATGGGTCACGAACCGAACATCATATTTTTCGAGTTAACGATTATACAGGAAAAGTGGCCGTTATCCCAGCCTATTCACGGAGTTTGTGTGGGGCATGTAATCGAATCAGAATTACAGCGGATGGGAAATTATTGAACTGCCTATATAGTCAAGATGAAACCAATCTGCGAGATGCAATGCGGACGGGAAAAACTGATATGATGATTAAAGAAATGATTTATGGTACAATGAAGAAAAAATTTAAAGATGGTTGGGAAGCCCAAAATCAAGGAAATGATAACCGGGAATCCATGACTCAAATAGGAGGATAATATGAATGATTTTTCACATTTAGATAATTCAGGAAATGTCAAAATGGTGGATGTAACAGATAAAGTTTCAACCGCTCGTATGGCGAAGGCGGAAGGGAAAATATCCATGCTTCCTGAAACTATTTCTGCTATCCAGAATGATGCACTACCCAAAGGAAATGTGCTCACCACAGCAAAGATAGCTGGGATTCAATCCGCAAAGAAAACCTCAGTAATGATTCCCATGTGCCATCAATTAAATTTGTCCTTTGTGGACATTGAATTCGATATTCAGAAGACCGCTATTTTTATTAAATCTATGGTCAAAACAAAAGAAGCAACTGGCGTGGAAATGGAAGCGTTATCCGCTGTCTCTGGAGCGGCACTTACTATTTATGATATGTGCAAAGCAGTGGACAAATCAATGACTATTGGCGAAATAAAATTGGTGACAAAAGTGGGTGGGAAATCTGACCACGCCACAGAATATAGACCTAAAGTTGGCGTGATCATATTGAGTGATAGTATATCAAAAGGAGAAGGAGAAGATAAATCCGGCCCCATAATTATAAGTGGATTTAAAGATGCGGGTTGTTCAGTTGAGTATCAAAAAGTTTTGCTAGATGGATCTGATGATTTAGTTTCAACCATTCAAGGTTGGGTAAATGATGGTGTTGAATTAATCATAACCACAGGCGGAACGGGATTGGGGCCAAGAGATCTGACCATTGAAACATTACAAAAAATATTTGATTCAAAATTGCCTGGCATCGAACAGGCGCTTCACGCTTATGGTCGGGGAAAGGTGAAAACGGCTATGCTATCTCGACTAACTGCAGGTGTCGTAAAGGATGCGATTGTGATTTGTTTGCCTGGAAGTACAGGTGCGGCGAAGGATGCATTGAAAGTTTTGATTCCAACGATATTTCATTCATTTCATATGATGAAGGGTGAAAAACATTAATGGATTATTTACTGCCATTTCTTTTTTTATTGATTGCCTTTATCTATTCGAGTGTTGGGTTAGGTGGTGGTTCATCCTATACAGCACTCATGGCAATTTCTGGAATCAGTTACCAAATTATCCCTACCACATCATTAACTATGAATCTAATCGTTACGTTTATCAGTATGATTCATTTTTGGAAAAATGGGCATGGACGTCTTAATCTGATTATTCCTTTTTTAATCACATCCATTCCCATGACATTTGTGGCCGGCTCATTGGATGTGCCCGAAATATTTTTTAAACTTTTTCTATTGGCAACACTCATTTTGGTTGCTGTTCGTATTTATATTATCAATGATCTAAAAATTTCGATTCAATTAACTGACACCCAGAAATGGATATTTATTTTAACCATAGGTGCTATTTTGGGATTTATTGCAGGGGCTGTTGGTATTGGTGGTGGTATTTATCTTGTACCCCTTATTATCATGTTTGGTCTTGGGACTGAAAAGGAAGCAGCTGCAGCGGGTGCCATGTTTATTTGGGTGAATTCACTTGTGGGAGTGATTGCACGGGCAAAAATAGGGTACTTCGATCTTCAGTTCATATTGCCTTTAGCGATAGCTGTTCTTATCGGTGGCTTTGTTGGATCTTACATGGGTGCAATTAAATTCAAGCCAAAAACCATTCAAAAAATAATGGGTGGCGTCATCATTATTGCCATTCTGTTTTTAATTAAAGGACTCTTATGATACCATTTCATGAAGCAAAATCAATTGTAAAAAAGCATGTTTTTACATTAGGAAAAGAAACGATTTCCATTCAAAGTATTGGTGGAAGAGTTTTAGCCCAAGATATCGTTGCTACATTTCCATCCCCACAATTTGATAATTCAGCTATGGATGGTTTTGCCGTTCGTTCTGCAGATACACAAGGTGCAAGTCGGAATAATCCGATTACCTTAAACATGGTGAGTATCAGTTCGGCGGGAATGCCCAGCGATGTTGTTTTGCAATCGGGAGAATGTACCCAATGTATGACAGGTGCAAAAATACCCAATGGTGCTGATGCCATCATCATGGTGGAAGATAGTAGTGGATTTTCTGATTCAGAAACAGTTCAAATAATGCTTGAAACATTTCCGGAGAAACATATTCGAAAAATGGGAGAAGAAATCGACGAAGGTGAAACCTTGATTGAAAAAGGCACGCTTATTACTCCAGCCGAAATAGGAACTTGTGCCACATTTGGATACGGGGAAATTGAAGTATCTAAAAAACCAAAGATTGCCATTTTCGGCACGGGGGATGAGTTGATTGAGCCGGGAAAAAATTTAGGCGAGGGGCAAATATATAATTCCAATTTATACGTTTTTAAAGAATTAGTAGATAGAGCCGGCGGTGAAGTTGTTATGCAAGATGTGATCAAAGATGATAAAGATTCCTTGAGAGAATTTTTATCAAGAGCATTGGAAACTTGTGATGTGATCATTTCTTCAGGTGGCGTTTCAATGGGGCGATATGATTATGTCCGCGACGTTTTTATTGAATTGGGTGTGGTAGAACATTTTTGGAAAGTGGCTCAGAAGCCAGGAAAACCGCTCTTTTATGGAACGGGAAATAATACATTAATTTTCGGATTACCGGGTAATCCTGTATCATCCTACATCGGATTCATGGAATGGGTTTGGCCTGGGATTGAAACCATGATGGGGAAAGGTGAATCTAAAAAAGTAACGGGAATTTTGAAAAAGTCATTCCCACGGGAAAAAGTGAAATACCGGTTTTTATTCGGAAATGCTTGGATGGAAGATGGACAATTAGTATGTCAGTCTTCCACAAAAGTTGGATCTCATATGTTGTCATCATCATTGGACTCTAATTGTATTCTTGGATCAGAACCGGGAGATGGAAATTTGGTAGCGGGAGAAAAAATCGATATAAATATTCTACCTTGGAAATCAATAAAATGATTATAACTCCCAAAGAACTTTATGCTCGAATAAGCGAATTCACTGTGATTGATGTTCGTCCTGAAATCCAGCGAAGTGAATTTCCCATGGATGGTGTAGATACGATAATTTCCAAAAATGGTTCTATACCAAATATTGAAGGATTAAAAGTGTTGGTTTGCCAATTTGGAATTGTAACAGAAGGTATGATAATCGAGAACGAATTATACGATACATATAGTTTGTTAGGAGGTGCCCAAGCATGGATTGAATTTCAATCTAAAAAGGAAGACTTGAGTCGATGGTCCCGCCAAACTGTTTTGCCGGAAATAGGTTTGGATGGACAAAAGAAACTCATGGATGGGATGGTAGCTATCGTAGGGATGGGTGGATTGGGATGCCCCGCAGCGCAATCATTGGTCACGGCTGGGATAGGAGAACTAGTTTTGATTGATGGGGATGATGTGGAATTATCTAATCTTCACCGACAAATGTTGCATGGGGAAGATGATATTGGGAAGAAGAAAGTTGTTTCCGCCAAAGAAAGTTTAAGCAAAATAAATGCCTTGACCTCAATCGAAAGTATAGATGTTTATTTGGATGAGCAATATGGATTGGATTTAATTCAAAATTGTGATGTTGTTATTGATGCTACGGACAATATTGAAACACGACAATTGATCGATCGATTTTCTAAAGAGTCGAATATTCCCATGGTTTATGGCGGATTGTATCGCTGGGAAGGACAAGTGGCCGTTTTGAATGTAAACGGGAGTCCGGGATATCGTGAATTATTTCCAGAACCCCCGTCGGGTGGAGATACTTGTGCAGACGCAGGTGTTTTAGGGATGCTGCCCAATATTATTGGAAATATCCAAGCATTAGAAGCAGTAAAATTGATAATAGGAATTGAACCCAATTTGGTTGGAAAATTATTGATGTATGATGGAATGAATCATTCAACACAAATTATAAAATTATGATAAAAGTAACGATTAAATGTTTTTCTCAAGTGAAATATGCTTTTGGGAAAGATGAACTCAACTTGGAATTGGAAACTGGAACAAGCACATTGGAGTTGGAGAATATAATACGAGAAAAAGCGAAGGGTAAATTGGACACCGTGAGCTTACGCATTGCGTTAAATCAGAAATATATTCCAATTCAAACTGAATTGAAAGATGGGGATGAAGTGGCATTCATTCCACCAGTACAAGGGGGCTAAATGACTAAAATAGAAATAGTCAATGGACCCATTGGATTTTTCTCAAATGATAATTCGCGTCAACAGGATGGGGCAGAGTTGGTCTTTAACGGCCATGTTCGAGCCACAGAATATGGGGAAAAGATCACCGCCCTTGAATATGAACAATACGAAGGTATGGCTAAAACTGAATTAACAAAACTTTCAGAAGACACGGTTAAAAAATTCTTCATTCATGATTTATTTTGTAAACATCGAATCGGTAGAGTAGACGTGGGAGAAACAAGCCTTCATGTTGTTATTTGGTCCAAGCATCGGAAAGAAGGATTGGATGCAATGACTTGGTTTATTTCAGAGCTCAAAAAACGTGTCCCCATTTGGAAATGGGCGATTTTAAACGATGGAACAAGAATCCCCAGTGAATGTTCTCATGAATAATGATTACACCTTAAATTCCACCTCTATATGTTAGGGTTTTCACATCGATCATTAGCGAATTTTCTTTTTTGGGTTACCCAGAAAAAATGGTTTTTAATTACAATGATGGTTGGGATTATTCTAATGCTCCTTCCAACACCTGACGGTTTATCTCTTGAGGGGTACCGGATAATTATCATAGTTATTACGGCATTAATGTTAATTGTAACCGAACCCATACCCTTACCTGCCATTGCATTGTACATCCTAATTTCAGAAGTATATTTGGGAATCGGTTCTGCCAATGGTATTGCCAAATCATTTATGAATGATGCGGTCTTTTTTATCATGGGATCTCTCATGTTGGCAGTTGCCATTATTAAGCAGGGATGGGATACGCGAATTGCGCTTGGAATTATTAAAATTACTGGAAATAAAACAGCAAACATTGCTTTCGGATTTACGGCAATTTCGGCAATTTTATCTTCTTTTATTGGTGAACACACAGTTGCTGCAATCATGTTACCCATTGGAATGACCCTCATTCATTTTACATCTGAGAATGATGAAAAAGTGCAAAATATATCTGCTGTATTGCTATTCTCAATTGCATATGGGTGTCTCGTGGGCTCCATTGGGACACCATCCGGTGGTGGCAGAAATGTAATTATGATCGATTATCTTCGAAGTTCAAATTTATCAATTTCATATATAGATTGGATGCTTCTTGTTTATCCTTTGGTGTTGATTCAAATTCCCATCGTCTCATGGATTTTGATTAAAAGTTTTCCACCGGAATATAATCAGTTGGATAGTGGTGTTCGAAAATTGGTTGTCCAAGTTGCAAAGTCAGCAGAACTCACAGGAAGAAATAGCGTAGCTGCATTTATATTTTTATTGGTTTTTTTGGGATGGATATTTTTTAGTGAAACCATCGGTCTTGGCACAATAGCATTAACAGGTGTATTAATGTATTTGGTCGGGGGATTTGTAAAGTGGGAAGATTTAAGTAAAAATACCCATTGGGGTGTTATTTTACTTTTCGGATCGACTATTTCTTTGGGTGCAAATATTAAATCCACTGGTGCTGCTGAATGGCTCGCCGGGTCTGTGATAAATATCATCGGACCCATTTTAAACACATTACCCTTTTTGGGAGATTTATTGGTCACTATAATGACAACGGTAATGGCAAATGTGTTGTCCAGTTCTGCAACGGTTGCTGTTTTGGGACCCATTACAATGAATATAGGAAACGATCCTATGCATATGGGATTGGTAACAGCTATTTCATCTGCATTCGGCTATTTTACAGCAGTTGCTGCTCCAGCATGTACAATTGTGTATTCAAGTGGCATGGTAAAAGCGAAAGATTTTTTGAAAGTCGGGTGGAAAATGGGATTGGTTTCCATTTTTCTTTTGGTGATTTATGCCAATACTTATTGGCTATTATTCAGTTAAAAATGTCTTAATATTGGATCAATATGAAAATTTTAATTGCAGTCGGTAGTAAAGAATATTCTGGCCCCACGTTGCGGGTTGGGATGAAAGTTTCACACGCTTTTAAAGCGTCAACCACCATTGTGGATGTGGGTGAAAAGGTAAGTAGCTTTAACACAAAGGTTGTAGGCCTAGCGCAAGATCGGATGGAATCATGGGATTTTAGTCGCCCAGGGGTGGACGTATTAGAATGGGCATTTGAATTTTTAGCTGAAAAAAAGTTTATTGAAACGAAAGCGATTAAAGCAGGTTTCCCCAAAAATACATTAGTTGATACAGGAGGAAATCGCTCAGAAGTTTATTTAAAAGGGACTGTCTCCGATGAGGTAAGCTTGATTTTAAGAAACGGTGAAATCATATCAGAATTGCGTGATGAAGTACAATCCCATCAATATGATGTGACTATTATTGGTGGAAGTAAAAAACGTCGAATGGCCCATGACTTAATCCAGTACATTGATAGTTCCATTTTTATTGTAAATAATTATAACCCAGATCAATCTTATAAAATTTTGTTGGCAGTTGATGATTCAATAGCGACATCAAAAGCAGTTCAGTATGGCGCCCGTGTTGCCCAAGCGTTTAATATTGATGTTGATATTTTAACAATTAGTAAAACAGAAATCTTTGGAGAAGGGTACAAAAATGCTGCGAATCGTGCTGCAAAATTTCTTCGTCGATGCGGGATTCAACATCAAAATATTTATAAAATAGGCAATCCTTCTAAAGTGATA
Organism: Fidelibacterota bacterium; assembly: GCA_029938045.1. Classification (GTDB taxonomy): domain Bacteria; phylum Fidelibacterota; class Marinisomatia; order Marinisomatales; family TCS55; genus TCS55. Next base: position 9,601 of record JAPYOT010000047.1, read on the forward strand.
AAGGAAATAGCGGGAGAAAATCATATAATTGTAATGGGAACATCTACCCGGAATCCGTTGAAAAAGTTCTTTAAAGGAAGTAAACCATTAAAGGTAATGGAAAATTGCCAGTGCCCAATATTGATTGTTAAATAATTAGCCCCTTACAATTATCCCCGCATCCATTTTGCTGCTGCCCAGCCAATAAGAATAAATATCCCTAACATAAGCCAGTTGTCCGTATTGCCGTAAGTGGTTACCGGGAAGTGACTACTGATCATTATGAAAATAACGGGAATAGACATATAGGTATTATGTTTTGAGCAATTTTTTGCTTTGGCACCCAATAACATATCTGGTTGTTGATCATTTTCTACAGCGGTAATCATTTTTCGTTGTGCAGGCAGAATAATCATCCAAACATTGGCCGCCATGATGGTACCAAATAATGCGCCAATATGAAACATGGCAGCACGTGAGCTGAATATTTGATCCATTCCAAGGAATAAACCAATAATGAGTAGAAAAGAAATCGTTGAACCGACATACTCATTTTTTCCCAGTGGAGATGACCATAATAAACGATAAAAACCGAAGCCAAGCACTAATACACTGATCCCAATCAAACTTGCTGTTAACTCACTCATTTCTGAATCCGGTTCAAGCATAAGTCCGCCCATATAATAGACAATAATAAGTAGAAAAAATCCACTCAAAAATGTTAATGCAGATTCCCATTTAAACCAGTGGAGTGTGCGGGGCATTACTTTTGGCTTGGTTTGTTTTTCAACTAAATAGAATCCGCCTCCATGGACCATCCACAGTTGACCAGACACATTGTCACCTGCATCTGCATCAACTTCCAATGGGAGTGTTCGTTCCATCCAATTAAATAGATAGGTCTGTCCAATCCAGCTGATTCCTGCAATAATGTGAAACCAACGGAACGCCAGATTCAGGAGTTCAGAAATTGTATATGTATACCATTCCATATTTTAACTTCCCCTGTAGGTTGTATAACCAAATCGACTCAATAATAATGGCACATGATAGTGTCGATTTGTATCTGTAATATTAAAAACAATTGGAATGGACGAATAAAAACCATCTGATTCAAAGTAGGATGAAACGGAAAATGTTAAGCGATAGGTTCCCTTTGAAATCGAATTATTTTCTCCAATTAAATTATCAATTCGGCCATCATCATTTGTTGTGCCATTTCCAATCGTTTTCCATGTATCAGGATTATCTAATTTTTCCAGCACAGCAGGAATATGTTTTGCCGGTGTTCCTTGAACTAAATCCAAAACATGAGTTGTAATTTTACATGTCATGATTGTCTCCCTTCTAAAATCTTTTTAAATGATCGTGTCCGAATTTCATCCAGAGTAAGTCCTGTTTTTTCTGCATCTTCCTCTAAAATAGCACCGCAACTAATTCCTTGTAGAAAATAATTCAATAGTGCTTGTCCTGTGGCTGCATCATCAAATACATCGCCAATCAATGTTGCTTGAGCCGCTTTGCCCATAAATGATTTTAACCGTAATGATGTGGAAGCCAATCCATCCAGAAAAAAGGAGTACACCGCTGCATATCGTAAAGGTAAATGGTTTGGATGTAAATCCCATCCTTGGTAATAGCCATGTTTTAAGGAATGGTTCACATTATTAAAATTCAACCGCCACGCATTATGTACGACCATTTTGTTTTCTTCTAATTGACTATCTGTTAATGGATTTCCATCGGTGGGACGATGGGGTCCCACGGGCATAATATTGGTTGCACCATCGGAAAGGCGTATACCCGTTCCGCCCAAGGCAACCTGCATCATATGTCGTGCGAAATCGCAATTCGGATGGGTTAAACTTTGATACTCGGCGGTAATATTGGTAGATGCAGTATAATCATAGACACCAAAATGTGCACCAATACACCGGTCATCGGCTGCCTTCACCAAAGATGGTAATGCAGAATTTCCATTATTATCCAAAATGGATTGTGGCGTTTCAATCATTAGTTCTAACTTGAGTGACCCTGAAGCCAGTTCTGTTTTTTTTTCCAAAATTTCAAATAATTGAACAATGGCAGTAACATGTTCTGGAATGGTGACTTTTGGAAGTGTGACAACAAAATTATTGGGTAAAATCCCGTTTGTTTTTTCTGAAAGAGTAGAGACAAATATATCCAATGTTCGGATGGCTCTATTCTTTTGTTCTTCTGTTAATGGTTTTATTCGGATTCCGATAAATGGGGGAAGTGAATTTGAAGCCATGCCTTTGGCGACTTCTTCAGCCGCTAAAATCGCATGATTATCTTCTTCTTCATCGGGTCGATTTCCATATCCATCTTCAAAGTCAATTCGAAAATCTTCTACCGCTTCTCTTGATAGTTTTTCTAAAACACGTTCATATACGGTATAAGCAAAATACCCAACATGTTCGTCTTTACCTTCAGATGATTCACTTGTGAAATAATCTTCAAGGGTAGAAATATTTCCCTGGGAATTTGGCAGTTGATCATGTCCTTTTAGTTCAAGTATTTTTGCAAATTCCACAAAGTTTGGCGCATAAGCATTTATATGATTCAAAGCACCTATGCCCATATTTCTGGCGGTCCCTTCTTTAAAAATATGTGCACCGCCATAAACAGTATGGACGGGTTGTCTTGCGGATGATTCTCCGGGATAGTTTTGACTAAAACGAGCGTTTGCAGTTTGAAGGCGATTATTAATATCGGCAATATTGTCAGTCGTAAAGGATGATGTCATAATAATAGTGTCTTTAATCGTAGTTGTGTGATTTTATTTTGTTCTTTAGCAGCATTTTTCATTTCTGTTTCTGCATTATTGTTGAGTCTCATTTTTATGAGCGCTAACATTTCATCTGCAGATTTTCCTGTGGCACATACAATAAAAATAAACCCAAATCTATTTTCGTACAATTGATTTGATTCAGCCAAATCCTTTAAGGTGCTTTCTGTCGCATTATTTACACCAGATTGTTCATTCTCGGATATAGATTTTGTATTTTGAAATTTATTCCGCAAAGAATCAATATTTCCAATTTTAGGATGATGGATAAACGCTTCTAACCAATCGTCAGGTGAAAGTGAAAACCAAATTGATTCCGCTTTTTGAAAGAGTTCTTTTTTATTTTGAAAAGGGCGACTCTGGTTCATTATTTTAATCCAATTTGTAGTACCACAACATAATTTAAATTGTTCATTTGCTTCAGAATTTGTTAGTGAATTTAATGATTCAAATGTCATGATGGTTTACGCCCTAAAATTCGCAAACGACTTACACCGCCGTCTGGATAAATATTAAACCGAATATGCGTCATGTGTGAATTTAAGTTGAGAATAAAAACGGTTTCTTGATTTGCTGAAAGTTTTGACTTTGGTAATAATTCCGACCATATCGTATTATTTTCGATAATAGAATCATGGGTTCTATTTGGTTCGAAGCATCCATCAATTGAGCATGTATCAGGGAAATTCCCTTTAAAATGGAGCGTATCAACAATAACGCGTTCGATTTTACATGGCGAGCCCAATTTTAATATTGACCAATCATACCCCGGACCACGCCGCCGTTTTGTTTCCCATCCATCACTCATATCAACACCAGGCGTAGGTTTAATTAAATTCCCCATATGACTAAAATGCATATTACTGCAGGAAATCATTTCGCCACCATTATCAGCCAGTGCAAAATCGATTAATTTATTTTTGTTTTCGTTGGCATGATCTGGGTTTCCATATACCCGAAACCTTGCCACACCGCCATCGGGATAAATATGAAGTCGTAGGTGGGTA
>JAPYOT010000048.1 GCA_029938045.1 Fidelibacterota bacterium
CATAATAGTTTTGATTTATGAGCCCTAGCATTTTTTGACGCACCAGTTTTTGATAACCGTCGGGAACATTCTCTAATTTTTCTCCAATATATCCTACATGAATTGTAAGGGATTTTTTCTGCGGCGTGGCTGCAGCCAGCTGGACGATTAAAATGTTTATCGATAAAAAGACTGAAAATAGTTTTAATAAATATTTCATTAGTTTTCAGTAGGCTTTGTGCCTTCGCCACTACCTTCACCATTTTGCCAAACACTTGTTCCAGTAAGGGTCATAAAGACAAGACCAATTAAAATAATCCCAGTAAAGACAAAAGTTACTTGTTTTAAAGAAGCAGGTTTTGGTGCATAGGGCATTGAATCCACCATTTGCTGTTGAATAACTTTTACCTCGTCATTCATGCGTTCATAGTATTTTAAAACCTCATATCGAAAGCTAGATTTTAGCTGTGCATTATAGCGATAAAAATCCCCCTGAATCATTATACGACTTTTATCAGGAGATACATTTTTGAATTTTCCCGCAAAAATATATCTTGCCCCTGTTTTATCTGCAATTTTCTGAAAGTTTTGATCATTTATTTCTATAAAAAGAGTTTCGATCTCTTCTTTCGCTAATTTATTGACTTCGTTTGGTTTTATTAGTTTTTCAGGGTCGAGACCATTAAAAATAGCATTTAATTTTGTTTCAAGCTCACTTTTAACCCAAGATTCAACATTCTCTACTTGAATGCCTATATATGCAACTTTAACTTGGTCTGGAACTGTTTTTACCTGCGCCATTAATAAACAATTAGATAAAATGATTGCGAAGGGTTTAATTACTTTTTTCATAGGCTCAAAATTAAAGGCTTAAGCCTATATAGTAGGACAAAAAAAATGGGCTCTAAAAAAGAGCCCATTTTCAATTACTGTTCTTCAGCTATAAAGCTGTGTACTAAGAATTACTGACTGATATTAGGGTTTGCCCTGATTTCAGATATTGTTATTGGAAAATAACTGCCTGCAGGAGACTTCTCAACTGCATCCCAAACCGTAGAGGTTAGGTTAAAGCGATACATATCCGATAGACGGCGAGACTGTAAAAATAAGTTTGCACGTCTTTCATGTTGTAGGGCTGTACCTGCATCTGTCCCTGAAGGATAGGGGTCTAGTGAGTCAAATGCACGAAGCGCATCTAACTCTGCTAAACAACCAGCATCATCTCCACCAGCTTTTTTACTCTCAGCGATGATCAAATGCATTTCACGTAAAGAGGTGATTGTTACTGGAGCCCACTGTGTTCCACCACCACCAGCTCTGAATTCAGCGGCTGAAGCGGACATCCGTGAGTCTAGTAAACCAGTTACAGGATCATTCGGTTGAGGATCTCCGCCAGCACCAGGTGTGGCAATCTCAACTAAAGCATTCTGAAAAAGGTCCATCTCTTGACGGTCATTGATTTGTCCTGACATGTAATTAGAAACAGTACTGGAACTGAACTTCATTCTCCATTTCCAATCAGCACTCATCAATGCAGCTGCAGCTGCAGCTTCTGATGCGCCTGCGCTCACATATGGGCTAGCCGTATTTACAGGGTTAACTTTTCCCCAGACTGCTTTAGCATGTTTAGTTCTTGCGACCAGTGATAACACTTTAACAGCATTGTCGCCTGTAGCTATCGCTTGTGCTTTTGTTAGCAATGCAAGAGCTTCATCATAGAGCTGAGACATATTAGCAGCACCAATAGGTGTGCCAGCTTCTGTTTTATCTGAGTAAACAAAATCCTCAAACATGTCAGCAATATAAACACGAACCATTGCGCCCGTTAAATAAGATAATACAAGATCATCAGAATCTGGAATATCAGTGCCTAATCCTTCTAGGACTGCAATAGCTTTATCTGCCATCCATCGTCCTTCACTGATATATGGCCATGCTTGATCAACAAATTCATTGTAGACATTTGTCATTCCACCTTTGTCAATTTGATACCAAGCATCTCTGGAACCGATCCAAACAGACTCGTCAGTCGCAACAGCATGAGGCATCATCATATATGTGACTCCTCTAAGCGATGCATTCCAAGCGCCATTTGCAAGAGCTGCAGCAGCACTTGGATCTGATAAGTCGCCCTCAAGTAAACTGTTTGGGTTATCAACATCTAAATCACAGCCAATCATTGTAAATACAACGAAAAGGCTGATTAATTTCATTTTATTTTTCATTTTCATACCTCCTTACAGACCAACTTTGATGCTTAAGTTCCAAATCTTTGGAATCGGAACACCGAAAGCATCAATTGATTGTTGAAAATCACCTATACCACCATTGCCACGACTAATAGCATTTAGCTCTGGATCTATACCACTATAATCAGTGCTCATCCATAGGTTTTTACCTGATACGACAACAGCCATACTTTTTAAACCTAATCGAGCAGCCATAGTTGCATCTACTTTGTATGATACACTTAACTCACGTAGGCGTACAAAAGAAGCATCTTCCATTGTATTTAGGCCACTGTAAGGTGATAAAGCTAAGTACTTGCGAACCCAATCATTTGCAGCATCTAAGCGTCCTTGTCCAGCATTAGCTGGATTCATTAACCTAGACTCTGCATCAGCAGCATCTGGTGTATTTCTACCAATTAAGCTGTGAGACTTACGAAAAGCATCAGTTAGGTTAGTAACCTTGTAATCACCAAAACGTGACTCGAATAGAGTATTGAAACTCCAGTTCTTACCATAGTTTACTTTAACACCAAAAGAGCCCATATAGTCAGGAGTTGGTTTACCAAGATTCCAGTCTAATGCACCGGTTCCTTTAGCGCGACCAGCAGTGACATCGGCAGCTGTTGGTGTGGCCATTACAGGATTCCAACCACTTCTTACACCAGCACCACCGGCAGTAAAGAAAGCAAGTAAATCACTATCACTATCTGCTGCGCCATCACCATTAATATCAATTGGATATTTCACATCGCGATTTAGTTTAGCGCCAAAGTATTGACCAGGAGCATAACCTTCAGTTAAGAAGTTCCTATAGCGAGGATAAGAACCACCTACTTTTTGCTCTGGTGCGCCACCTAAACTAACCACTTTTTCTTCTAAATAAGATAAGCTTCCAAATACATCTACTGAAACCTTTGAGTTACGTAGAAGATTAGCATCAACGCCCACTTCCCAACCACTTGCAGTAAGCTCTCCAATATTAGAAAGCTGCGTGCGATAGAAACCACCAGAAGCTGGATAAGCACGTTGAATTAAAGCATCATCAACTGTACGATCCCAATATTGGAAATCAAAGGCTATCTTATCATTAAAAAGGCCCACTTCACCGCCCATTTCAATTTCAGTAGATATCTCTGGTGATAAAGATGGATCGCCTACGTTCCCAGGTGATAAGCCAGGACCAAATTCAGAGGCCCATGGTAAGTACGTTGTAAACTGATCAAACGCACCGGGCTGTTGTCCAGCTTTACCCCAAGCAAAGCGTAAACGTGCTGTAGATACTGGACCCAATTGTCCAATATGAGTAGTAGGTATGTAAGATACATTAAAACGAGGATAAGTGATGGTGCTGAACTCAGAACCAAAGGCACTATTCGCATCCTGACGAATACCAATCGTTGTATATAAGTAGTCTTCAAAGCCAATTCTAGTTTGTGCTAAAAATCCGGCTTCAATAACTTCAGAAAAACTTGAATAAGGGTTACCAGGAGCTCCTAACGCACCAAGGACTTGAAGCCCTGGGCCTGGGAACTGCGAGCCACCACCTTCTAAATTCTTATGAGTAGATTGAAACGCTTGGAATCCAGCCACATTCTCTAAGCTAATGGCAGAGCTTAAATCCAATGAATAGTCTGCTTTGACATCCATTGAATAGACTTTTTTGTCATTACTTCCTTTCCAAAGAGAACCCTGTACGTTTGAAGCAACTTTGCCATCAACGTTGTATCCAAAAGGAGTTAGACTAGTATACTTATTAAGAGTTGTATTCAACCCAAAAGTACCTGAAACATTTAAGCCATCAGTTACTCTGTAGCTAGTCTGCAAAGAAATAGTGGTATTCTCACCCTCATTCGCCAATGAGCGATATGTTGTTTCACGTGCTGTCGCAAAAGCAATAGAGCCAGTAGCATTTGATGCCGTTGAATGTTCGGGTTTACCCATCTGAATAAGAGAGGTAGTACCATAAATATTATTATTATTCTGAATCGTATTATGCTCTGTTTGAGAATAATTTGTTGACAAACGAATTCTCAATCTATCTGTTGGAATAATATTAAGAGTAGCACTCATCATAAACTGATCACGCTTATCATTTGCACCAGGTTTAGTTGGGTCAGCGGCTCCAACCGGCTTTCCAAGCAATTTTGCACTCTCATCATATGGACCATCAGTTGCTAAATAGCGTAGACTTGCAAAATAAGTAGCACCAGGAGCACCACCTCTAACAGAAGTAGAAACACTTTGGTTTTTACCTTTGTCATATAACCAACTAACAAAAGGAACTTGTATAACTTCATAAGGCTTTAAACCACTATTTCCAGGAAACAGTCCAGCCATACGATCTGCAGTTGCCTGATCCCGGGCAAAACCAGAGTTTGGCTTGAAGCGTTCTTCAGGATAACTACTAGTAGAAGTACTCACTTTTGCAGTGAATTGTGGTTTAGAAATTGCGCCTTGCTTAGTAAAAATTTGAATAATACCATTTGCAGCTTGAGTACCATAAAGTGATGCCGCCGCAGCACCTTTAAGGATCTCAACCCTCTCTATTGCATCAGGGTTTATTTCATCTAAACGTGATGGAGTTCCTCCACCAAATGAAGCACCCATTGTATTATCTAAGCGAACTCCGTCAAGATAAATGACTGGTTCATTGGACTGTGATAAAGTGGAACTACCGCGAATACGGATGGAAGCACCTTCGCCATTCAATCCACCATTTGGGAGCATCATCACACCTGGTTCTCGACCTTGTAATACATCTGAGAAATTAGTAATTGGTGCATCTTCAAGTGCTGACATATTCACCACTCCAACAGAGTTACCAATTTTAGATTTTTCCACTGCTGTACCCGCACCAGTTACAACAATTTCATTTAGGTTCAATGCTGCAATATTCAGACTAAAGTCTCCAATAGCATTACCATTAGTTGGAATATCTGCATTCATTGATTTACTTGCGTAACCAATGTAGTTGGCATTTAGTCTCTGAGCGCCTGCAGGAACCCGACTTATGGAGTATTCGCCATTTACATCAGTGGCAGCACCAAGATTGGTGCCCACAACAATGACGTTGGCTCCCACCAAAGGATCACCAGTGTCAGCGTCAGTAACGCGACCGGATACAGATCCTTCTTGTGCAATGAGGAATGTGGACATTCCAATTACTATGAAAAAGATTGTAGCCAATCTAGATTTAATAGGATTATTCATAAACCCTCCTGTTGTTAATTATTTTATCCGAGGTGAAGTTAGAAAATAGATGACTTGATTTAAATGAAACCAATAGAAATATCTCCTTTTACTCTACACCCTAACAGATGCTAAGGCTCAATATGAATATAAGTCAATATTTTTTAATTATTTATTTTTGGGAAAATTTCCACTATTTCAACTGCATGTATATTTAAATTACAGCAATGCGTCTGTGGGTAAGAACATTGATTCGTAACAGTTTTTTTCAGGTTGGCGCCGGGATTTTAATCACAATGATGATCGGCGGCGTTGTTTTGCAATGGTTAGAACCTGGAGAAATTTCAAAGGATAATAATCCATTTTGGTGGGCGATTGTGACCATGACGACCGTTGGATATGGCGATTTCTCGCCGGAAACACCGGGTGGTCGTGTTTTTGCAGTACTCATTATGTTTATTGGTATTTCTTTGGTTTCACTATTCACAGCCACCATTTCATCCATATTTGTCGCTCAAAAAATTCGGGAGGGTAAAGGTTTGGAAAAGTTAAATTTAACCGATCATTTGATCCTATGCGGTTGGAACCCAAATGGAGAAAGACTACTGAACTCCATTCAGAAATTAAGCAAGGGAGAAAAAAAGGATGTCGTTCTTATTAATGAATTGAATGAAGAAGAAATTTCAAAACTAAAAAACCGATTTAATGCCTTGAGAATTCACTTTGTTTCTGGTGATTTCACTCAGGAAGAGATATTAGAAAAAGCCAGCATTAATGATGTTGACACCGTCATTGTGATCCCCAATACAACCGGTTCAGAAGTGGCGACTTATGATGAAAAAACAATTTTCGCCACACTCACCATTAAAAGTATTAATCCAGTCATTCGTGTTGTTGCCGTTTTGTTGGATCGGGAAAACTTAACCCATATTAAAAGGGCAAATGCAGATGAAGTAGTTGTGGGTGATGATTTTAGTGCCCATATAATTGCCTCCCATGTAACAGACCCCGGTATTCCCCAAATTGCCGATAAACTCATGGATAGTAACTCTGCTTTCCGGTTTAAACGGGTATCTATTCCTTCCGATTATTTTGGACAATCCTATGATGATCTTTTTAATCACTTTCGCCAAAAGGATGGTTCTGTATTAATTGGTGTTTATTCCGAAGATGAAAACCTTGGGATAGGTGCTATTTTATCCTCGGATGCATCCGCTTTGGATGCGTTTATAGAGAAAAAATTGAAAGAGGGGGGGGTCTCTCTTAATGAAGAAAGTAAAATCAATGTTGTGGTAAATCCTAGGAATGGCTACACCCTTAGCAAAGGTGAACGAGCCATTATCATTCCATGAGGGTATTATGAATAATGAACGATTAAAAAAATTCCAAATATTTGCCGACCTTACTGATGATGAATTGAGTCAATTCCATGATTCGCTCAAGAAAGTCGAAATGGATAAGGGCCAACAATTTATTACTGAAAACGATGAGGGTGATTGTGTATATCTCCTCTTAGATGGTATTGTAGAAATTAACCAGGCGTTGACTCTATCCATGAATAAGGGTGAGTCGGATAATCGGGAAAAGGCGATATTGAAGTTGCCCAGTGATATTAATCCGCAATTTGGTGAAATGTCCATGTTTAACGATGGAGACCGGCGTACCGCTAACGTTCGCGCTGAAACTCCATGCACATTAGTGCGATTGGACAAATCTGATTTATTCCAGATTTGCGATGAAAACCCTGCTATCGGATTTAAGGTCATGCGCAATTTGGGCAGAATCATTTCCGGCAACTTGGTAAAAGCAAACCAAAACGTATTGAAACTAACCACCGCATTTAGTTTAATTCTAGAAAGGTAGTCTATTGTCAGGATTTGAAAATGCCAAATCCACCGCTGACAGATTTTTATGACCACACCACAACTCGATAAATCATATAATTGGGAAAAACTTGAAGACCGGTGGTATCAACACTGGATGGATCAAGGCTATTTCCACGCAGATGAGCATTCTAAAAAAGAGCCCTATTCAATTGTAATCCCTCCCCCGAATGTAACGGGAATGCTCACCATGGGACATGTCTTGAATAATACAATCCAGGACGTATTAATTCGAAAAGCACGAATGGAAGGGAAAAATGCTTGTTGGATCCCAGGGACAGACCATGCCTCCATTGCAACAGAATCAAAAGTGGTTAGCATGCTTGAGGAACAAGGGATTTCCAAAGATGATCTTTCCAGAGACGCGTTTATGGACCATGCCTGGGCGTGGAAAGAAAAGTACGGCGGTATCATTATCAATCAATTGAAAAAATTAGGGTGCTCTTGCGATTGGGATCGGGAACGCTTTACCATGGATGAAGGATACTCCAAAGCTGTATTGAATGCTTTTGTTAAATTATATGAAAAAGGACTTATTTACCGCGGCCATCGTTTGGTGAACTGGTGCCCGGTTTCAAAATCAGCTATCAGTAACGAAGAAGTTATTCATAAGGAAAAGAATGGAAAACTATGGCATTTCCGATATCCCATCACGGGCACGGATGATTATTTGGTGGTAGCCACCACCCGTCCAGAAACCATGCTGGGAGATACGGCAGTTGCTGTTCATCCCGACGATGAACGATATCAATCATTAATTGGAAAAACAGTAACTTTGCCCTTAATTGGTAGAGAAATCCCTATTATCGCCGATACCTATGTGGATCCGGAATTTGGGACGGGATGTGTCAAAGTTACGCCGGCCCACGATCCAAATGATTTTGCAATGGGAGAGCGTCACAACTTAGACTTTATCAATATAATGAACGATGATGCTTCTTTGAATTCGAAAGTTCCGAAGCAATACCAGAATTGTTCCCGTGAAGAGGGGCGAAAGGCAGTAGTCCGAGATCTGGATTCAGAAGGATTATTAGATAAAGTCGAAGATTATACGAATAACATCGGATTTTCCGAACGGGGAAATGTCCCCATCGAATTTTATATGTCTGAACAGTGGTACTTAAAAATGGACGCATTAGCGAAACCGGCTTTAGATGCAGTGAATTCAGGCAAAATAAAGTTTCACCCCGCTCATTGGACCAAGACTTACAATCACTGGATGGAAAATATTAAAGATTGGTGCATCAGTCGCCAACTTTGGTGGGGGCATCAAATACCGGTTTGGTATCACAATGATGATCCGAAGAAAATTCATGTATCGGTTGATGGTCCCGAAGACCCTGAAAACTGGACTCAGGATCAAGATGTCTTAGACACATGGGCTTCGTCCTGGCTCTGGCCTTTTGCAGTTCATACATGGCCGGAGGAGGATCAAAACTTAAAAACATTTTTCCCCACAGATGCATTAGTTACGGGCCCGGATATTATTTTCTTTTGGGTGGCCAGAATGATTATGTCGGGATACGAATTTTTGGATGATATCCCATTTAAAGATGTCTATTTCACATCAATATTGAGAGATGAAACGGGGAAAAAATTCAGTAAATCCTTAGGAAATTCTCCCGATCCATTTGATTTATTTAATGAATACGGTACGGATGCAGTTCGTTTCGGTACTTTGCTCATGGCGCCTCAAGGGTTGGATGTTCTCTTTTCAAATTCCCGTCTTGAGGTTGGTCGAAACTTCATGAATAAATTATGGAACGCCTCCCGTTTTATTCAAATGAACCTTGAGGATGGAAAGCTTCCGCAAATAGATTTAGACTCGGTAGAATTAGATATGCCAGAACGTTGGATACTTAGCCAGTTAAATCAAACAGCCATGAAGGTTAATCGTCAATTAGATAGGTTCCATTTCAATGAAGCGGCGAAAGCAATTTATGAATTTACCTGGAGTGATTTTTGTGATTGGTATATTGAAATTGCCAAAACGCGTTTTTATGGAGATAATCCTGAAAAGGCAAATATGTCACGGGCAGTTGCTGTTCATGTCATCCAGGGAATTTTGAAGTTACTCCATCCTTATTCACCATTTATTACAGAAGAATTATGGGCTCACTTTCGAAGTGATGCTGATTCAGATTTAATAATATCGCCCTGGCTCAAAGGAGATCCGTCTATGGAGGACAATACTGCCGACACTACCATGGATCTACTGAAAGACATTGTCACCGCCGTACGTACCATTCGAAGCAGGATGAATGTTCCTCCAGGGAAAAAAGCAGATTTGGTCATTCGGAATGTGAATGGGCACCAATCAAAAATTGAATCATTTGATGAAATTATTAAAACACTCGGCCGGATTGAAGCGATTACAATAGGTCAAAACCTGGAAAAACCGGAACAATCGGCTACGGCTGTGGTCCAAAAAATGGAGCTATTTGTTCCACTCAAAGGATTAATAGATTTAGACAAGGAAAATGACCGTCTTTCAAAGCGTTTGAATGAGTTGGAAGGGCATCTTCAAGGGATTGAGAAAAAACTATCGAATGATAATTTTGTCAACCGCGCACCGGAAAATGTGGTTGAACATGAAAAGAAAAAAATGCAGGATATGACTGCAGAATATGAACTGGTAAAAGCAAACCTGGACATGCTGTTATGAAAAAACCAATCGGACTAATTACACTATTATCTCTCATAATGGGTCAATCAAATCATGCCACCATGACCCTCTACAAAGATGGGTTTGCTCTGATAAAGCAACCCGTAGCATGGAATGTTCAAGATGGTGAATCCACCATTTCCTGGGATATTCTTCCAGGAGGAATCATAAAAGATTCACCATTCCTGACCCTTGATAATGCCACGGTAAAAACACAGCGGTATAATCAAGATGTATTTCATTTTTCTGATCATCTCTATGATTATTTAGGCAAGACCATTGATGTAGAGTTTATCAATGGAAATTCCCTCACAGGCACGCTGGTTGAGCTCAGTGGCAATATAATTACCATTATGCGGAGACGATCTGTTATTTCCTTTAATCGGGATCGTGTTGATTATATCACAACACCTGGGAAGCTTGAAAATATTTTGTTTAAACCATCTCTTACATGGAATGTATTTAAAAAGAAAATGGGCCCGGCCCGGGGGAGTTTGATTTATTTATCTAAGGGATTTGACTGGGATGCCATTTATCGTCTCATTTTAAATGAATCGGGAAATGGTGCAGAATTCATTGCTGAAGCCTATATTAAAAATAACAGTAATTTGGATTTCTCAAACCTTACCCTTCAACTTGTGGAGGGGAATCTAAAACAAAATGGTGCTGTCCGCAGACCAGCGGTCATGTACAAAACGATGGCTCCCCAGGCTGAGGCAGGACCAATAGAAGAACAATTGGGGGATTATCATATTTATTATCTGGGTGGGAAAATGGGGCTCAATGGAGAAGAAAGCATTACCACGCGTTTATATGCACCCAAAACAATATCATTCCAGAAAACATATTTATTTGAGAATGACGAACGTAATCAGCGTGAAGAACCATTGGCGATCGAATATCAAATTGCCAATACAGAAAAAAACAATTTAGGTGTTCCTCTACCTCAAGGAAAAATTCAACTATACCAGTCAGGTACGAATGATGCCGTTGAATTTGTAGGTGAAGATGAAATTCGCCAAGTCCCCAAAGGGGCTACAGCCACCATTATTTCTGGACGTGCATTTGATGTGGTGGGGAAACGAACAGTATTAAATTATGACCGCCAGCAGAAAAGTGAAGAAGGATCTATTAGTATTGAAGTAACGAATACATTAAATACGGAAATAAAAGTTCGCCTTATTGAACATATTTTCGGGGACTGGGTGATTCGAGATGCTTCTGCGAACTATCGAAAGAAAGATGCCTCCACCATTCATATTCCCCTCACCATCCCCGCTAACGGATCTCAAACGGTAACCTATACTTATCGCAAGGAATGGAATTGACCCGTTGTGCCTGAAAAGGCTTTATCTCTCTCAACATCTCTCCAATCCATAAAAGGCGTCGGCCCGGCCCGGTCGGATGCTTTGTCCACCATCGGTGTTCATACTGTTTCGGATTTACTCCATTATTACCCCCGAAAGCATTTAGACCGTACTACTGTTACTCCAATCTCAAAATTAAAAAGAGATAAAGAAGCGACTATAATTGGAAAAGTAGAAGCGGCGGACATGAGAAGGGGAAAACGTCGCCAATACTTTCAGGCTATTTTATCTGATGGGAAAGGCATGATGACACTCACATGGTTCAACGGCGCCAATTATATCAAAAAGGCCATCAAGGTGGGGGACCGTCTGGCTGTGAGTGGGAAAGTGGAATTTTTCAATGGGTTCCAGATCGTCCATCCGGAATATGATAAACTGAAAGAAGATGAAGATCCCGTGAATTCCGGGTTGGTGATTCCCCTTTATTCCATTCCAGCAGAATTGAAAAAGACGAGATTGGATAGCCGTGGACTCCGCCGCCTCATTAAAACAATTTCCGATTCCCTCAAAGAAATTCCCGATCATTTTTCTTCTGAATTCCGCAAGGCCAATGGTTTGGCTCATCTCAACAACGCTCTCCGGAATATCCATTTCGCTGAGTCGGAAGATGTGCTAAATGAGGCAGTTCACCGTTTAAAATTCGATGAACACTTTTTTCTCCAAATGCTCATGGCATTGCGAAAATCATCCATTCAGCAGACAGGGACGAAAGCATTAAACAAGATCGGCCCCCAAGTGAAATTGATTTCTGACAGTCTCGATTTTGAACTCACGGATGCCCAGAAAAAAGTGATCAAAGAAATCAAGGATGATATGGCTCGACCTTTTTCCATGAACCGCCTGTTGCAAGGAGATGTGGGTTCTGGTAAAACCATCGTGTCTGTTTTAGCGACGGCCATTGCTGTGGCGAATAATGTGCAGGTAGCGGTCATGGCGCCGACAGAGATCCTGGCCCACCAGCATTACGAATCATTCAAAAAACATGCTGAAACGGCTCACATGACATGCACCATTTTGGTCGGAGGTACACCGGCCAAAGAAAGACGTGCTATCCTCGATGGGTTGGCCGAAGGGCGGATCGATATTATTATCGGTACCCATGCCCTCATTCAGAAAGATGTAAAACTCAATGCATTGGGTTTGGCCATTGTGGATGAACAGCATCGGTTTGGTGTTCTGCAAAGGGGTGATCTCACATCAAAAGGGTTGAATCCTCACCTTTTGTCCATGACGGCTACGCCCATACCCCGAACCTTAGCCATTACCTATCATGGTGATATGGATTTATCCATTATTGATGAAATGCCGAAAAACCGTATTCCAGTTGTGACCAAAGTCGTGGATGAGCAACGACTCAAAAAAGTATACGATTTTATGAAGGCGGAAGTAGCTGCCGGCCGCCAGTGTATGGTGGTCTATCCATTGGTAGAAGAAACAGAAAAATCCGATTTAGCCGCTGCAGTAGAAATGCACGCTAATCTTTCAGAAAAAATATTCCCGAAATTAAAAGTTGGGCTAATCCACGGTCGAATGAAAAAGGAAGAAAAAGATGGGGTCATGGATGCATACGCCCAAAATGAAATTCACATACTAATCTCTACTACAGTGATCGAAGTGGGGATTGACATTCCTAATGCCACAGTAATGCTCATTGAACATGCGGATCGGTTCGGTCTCACCCAACTCCATCAGCTAAGGGGTCGAGTGGGACGGGGGAGTGAAAAAAGTTACTGCATTCTCGTTCGCAGGAATTTCACTGACAATTCGAAAAAACGCCTGAGAATCATGGAATCCACCAATGACGGTTTTGTGA
>JAPYOT010000049.1 GCA_029938045.1 Fidelibacterota bacterium
TCATATCTCGCCATGAAGAACCGTTCGTTGCTGTCGGTAAAAAACCAAGAACAACAGGATTTACTGGGTCGGAAACATCTACGAAAGATGTTCCAATTAGTAATCCGACTAATGCATATTCTTTCCCGGTTGTTGAATCTTCCCAACCCCAGTTGTCATTCAGTTCTGTATGAATGCCGCCACTGAGTTCACCTGGTGTAAGATATGCCATTAAATCTAAACTATTGCAGTCATAATCCCCGGCTTTCCCATTTTCACAGGGGACTTTTACACCTTTTATACTCACGGATTTATTATCACTGGAAACATCGTGACGAAGGGTCCAATTATCATTTTCATCCGTATTATAGATATAAGCTTTTTCCCCATAAGTGGCTCCGATAGCCAATTGACCATTAATCAATTCTAAATTCCGGCCGAATTTTCCCTCGTGAGATGATGGTGATTCAATCGTTTGGGAAAGTGAGAATGTATTAAAATCTTCAGTGGAATAAATAAAGGATTTTTCACCATTAAAATTCCCTACTGCAATTTGGTTATTTTCCATTGCAATGGAAGCGCCAAAATAAGTACCAACTTCATCTTCAGGGTTGGCAATTTTTGTTACTTTTGCCCATGAATCATTTTCAAATTGATGAATTTCAACAAATCCCTTTTTATCAAACCCTGGAGATCCAATAATTGCATATTTCCCTGCCAATTCAACTGAAAATCCAAAACGCCCTTTGCTTTGGTTATTGTAAGGCGAAAAAACGTGGTTTTGCTGCCATGAGTGAGTAATTGTATCAAAATCATATTGAACGACCACATTGCCATCGCGAGAGCCGATTAAAGCTTTTTGCCCATCAATGGAAATGGAATGTCCAAAATGGCCATCGTCATTAATATAATTATAATTTAACGGAGAACCGGTACGCCACTCTTCCCCATCTTTATACAACGTAAATACTTTCCCTTCTCCATGGTGCACATCCCGATCGCCAATTAAAATTACATCTTCGCCAATAGCGACTTCGGATCCAAAATCCATGGTCCATTCATCAGAATCAGGACTAATTATCTTGATTAGTGTCCATCTATCAGTATCATTTTTTTTATAAAGAAAAGCTCCGCCCTGGATGTTAGCACGATGGGGTGATCCAACAATCATTAAGTCATTTTTTATATCTAAGGCGAAACCAAAATCGAACCCAATCTCACCCTGGATCGGCGCCAATATCTCATTTTGATCTAAGCCCCCAATGGCATTAGGTGAATAAATATAGACAGAACCATTATTTAAAGATGACCCAGTTTGGCCAACGTAGAATACGCCATTCAAAATAGCTACATCCCCTGCCACACCAAAACCCAGTGAATTGTGATCACGGTTTTTAGGTGAATCCGGATGCAGAAGGCTTTCAGCCAATAAAATGAATGGAATGAAAAAAATTAATTTTCGCATTTGAATTCCCGCTAATTTGAAATCACACTAATATTACTAGGTTTTATTTATCGTTTATCACCGAGAAACTACTCACAATTTTATCCATAATGGTATCGTAAAGATCATTGACATAACCATCTACCGGTACAGAATTAGAAGTGGCTGCAATCACAAGCGCCTTTGATGGAACTATAATGATAAATTGCCCAGCATAACCCAAAGCATTATAAATATTAACACCATTTACTTTGGCAGTCCACCAGAGGTAGCCATACCCCCAACTTTGACTAGCGTCAAATGGAATGAGCATTGATGTGGATTTATTTATCCATGATGAGGAAATAATCTCCTGTCCTGCCGATTTTCCTTTTTGTAAAAAGAGTTGGCCGAACTTAAGCATATCCCTCATCCTTAAACTCAATCCGAATCCTCCATTAGATATACCATATGCATCTTGATCCCAAGTGTAATCTGTGATTCCTAATTTAGGAAAAAGGTGAGTGTCGGCAAAGGATTTGGCAGATTCCTTTGTGCTTGCAGTAAAAATGTATGAAAGAACATGGGTCCCTGCTGAGGTATAATTCCAATAGGTACCTGATGGATATAACAATTCTTTATCCATAATGAATTGCAACGGATATGCTGCTGACATATAGGTAATATCATCAGGGATTCCTGACGACATGGTTAGCAACTGTGCAACAGTAATCTTACCTTTAAGTGAATCAGTTACGCTAGGATAATAAGAGGAAAAACTTTGGAATTCATCAGCCATCAATCCTTTGTCTATCGCAATACCCACTAAAGCAGATAAAACACTTTTGGTGACTGACCAAACATAATATTGAGTTGAAATGTCGCCAATGGTATATTCCTCAGTAATAAGACGACCCTTATAAACAACCCCAATAGTATGAAATCCGGTTAATGATTTTGCAATAGTAATGCCTTCTTCGAATTTTTCGGGATCAATCCCTTCTCCATTGCGACTGCCGGTTTTGAAGTCTTGAGTTAAATCAAGATTGCGCCAGTCGAGAACCGGCTCTACCGGGTCAGCCTTATCTTCGCAGGATAGGAAGATGAAAAGAATTAAGAATAATCCAAATAGGTACTTGAATGCTTTGCAATGACTCATATTTAATAATTTACATTTAAAATAAGAAAAGCCCCAATCCAATTCATATCGAAACAGGGCTTTTAATTTATGAGCGGAGAGGGTGGGATTCGAACCCACGGTACGCTATTAACGTACACACGCTTTCCAAGCGTGCGCCTTAAGCCACTCGGCCACCTCTCCAGATATAATGAATAATTTTAATCTTACAAATATTAATTATTCAGATTTTTCTTCGGTGGACTCAGCTTCAGGTGTTTCTTCAGTTACTTCTTCTACTTGTTCTTCACCTTTCTCGGGACTTGAATCTTCTACTGATTCCTCTTCTACAGTGTCTACTTCCGTTTCTTCCACAGTAGCTTCAGCTGCTGCTTCAACTGGTGTTTCTTCAATTGCCTCTTCTAGGGACGCTTCATCTGCAACTGCTTCGGCAGTTTCGACAACAACTTCCGGTATTTCTTCTGCAACTTCAGCTGCCGGTGACATTTCTATATCCGATAAATTTGCTTCAGCATCCAACCGTTTGAGGGTGGCTTCCAAACTTTCTCCCTTTTCCATAGGAATCATGGATTCATTAAATCGCCAGTATCCTTCTTTATTTGAAGCAACACTTTTAACAAATTTAACGTGCACCATTTCTTTTCCGCTTTGTTTGACGGCCTTTTCGGCAAAACTTTTCTGTTTCTTAGCCATAACTAAATTTCTCCTGTTCAAATATCATATGAAAATAGCCGGCGAATATAAAGAGGAATTACCTTTTATCATCTAATAATTCGCACCGAGCCTATTCGGGACGCCACTCATATTCCATCACTTCACCATCCTGCCAGCTTCGAGGTTTTTTCTCACCCGTAACCACACGCATGTGTGTATTATCTAAAAACATCATTAGACTAATCCTATTTTTCTGGGGATTATCCATTTCCAACTTCAACACCCAAGGTTTTTTACTAAAATCAAATTCAAATTTCCCTTTTTCCTGATCACTGATTTTTGTACCCAATGATAACCCCTGCATAAAATTACCCTTAATACCAGATTCATCAGGTTCGAATACCCAAATAATTTCAATTATTTGGCCTTTATAGTACCAATTCCCTGCCATACTTCTGATATATTCAATTCCTTCTACACTGACCGGCTCCGCCAGGTTTTTAGCGAAATCCTGCGCCTCTACGGAGAGTGTATAAATTACGCTGGCACTTAGTGTTTTTTTCATGGGTAATTTGGCGTGAGGATGCATCCCTTCGGTCAGATATTCATTGTAAAGGGGTATCTTTTGCCGCGTAATTCTGGATTTTAGTCCTCCGGTGCGGGTCCAAATCATTTTTCCATCCATCAAATCTTCACTGATTTCAATGGATATTTCCACACCCATTAAATTCGATTTTGATTGTGGATTATGAATTGTAATCACAGGACGGGTGACATCATATTTTACACTGTCAATCAAATTGGATGTTGATGTATTCATTGCTAAATCAACACCCTCAAAGACAATATTATATATAGAGCCATCCTGTAATACGGGTGGATTCTTGGGTACTTTAGGCGATTCAAAAATAGTTTCAAGTTCATTCCCAATTAAGTTAAAAGTGACAGGTGAGTTTGGATCAGGCTCACCACCCACACGCGTGTAAATAAATTGTCCCGTACTCAATCCTTCTGAAATGCGATAGGCCACATCAAGGTGATTGACAGCCGTATTCGATTCGGGGTATTTTATTTCTAATGTTGGCGGAATATCATCATACACCACGCTCATAATGAATTTTTTTCCTGTATTCCCTGCTCTGTCCGTTCCTTCGAGTGTAATGCGGTACATGGCATCCGTCACTAATTCTAAGTCCTGTAGTGTAGAATTATCATGAGAAGCAGCACTCAATAAATCTGGTGTTAATTCGAAAGTGTGAGGTGCAGACGGATCCGCATTCCCGCCCATATGGATCCAGGTATACTTCCCACTGACCAGCTCTTCATTCGCCGTCCACTTGAGCAATTGGGAATTCACACGGGCGCTGGTACTGGGGAAAACCTGAGTAAATTTTGGTTTCGATTTATCATAAGTCACATGATTCGCCAATGATATTTCTGCTTCGTTCCCCGACCGATCAATTGCTGTTATAGAAAGATTATATACGGAACCATCAGACAATTCTGATTGGTTTGCCAATGTTGCTTGGGCAAATATGCCAGGGTTTAATTCGTCGCCGGTTAAATCAATAGAAATGGTTTCAACACCATCTATTGGTGTCCAAATCAAATTGGCCATGAGGAGCGGTTCATTCAACTCATAACTCACTTCATTCACATTGGTAAATCCGTTTTCTATTGGGAATAACATCGAAATCTCTGGCGGTTCGTTATCAAAAAATAGGGTACCTAACGCATAGGTTGAAGCATTTCCTGCCCGATCTGTCCCCGTATAAACTACTCGATACCTTGCACTACTGATTAAGGATGGCGGTGGATCAAATTTAACTTCCGGATAATCTCCATCCTGAAGCTGAGCGCCTATCATTTTTGATTCATGGGTTCCTGCCGGGTCTAGATTCCCATCAACCCAAATCCATTCAATTTTAGCTTCTGTAAGTACTTCATTTGTTCTTAAACCAAGAATGGTCTCCTTTATATAGGAATCCGGGGCCGGAGAAGTGACAGAAATATCAGGCGGAATATCATCAAAAGTAACGCCGGTTATTTCTAGTGATTTCCCCATATTTCCTGCCATGTCTTGACCTTCAATACTAATATTATACGTGGTATTACTCATCAAATTTGCATGTGTATTGATAAGGAAATCTGATTTCTTTCCAGGAAGTAATTGATCGTTCGAAAGCGCAATCTCATGTGGACTCAAGGGATCATTTGCTCCACCCCTCCTTTCCAGAATTATTTTACCAGATATCAATGTTTCATTTAATACATAGCCTAACATTACTTGATTATAAAATCCGTTCGCAGTTGGCTCATTTATCGCTATTACCGGTGGTGAAGTATCAAATGTGATGTTCTCTACAGAGACATTTATAGCCACATTTCCTGCTAAATCTTCTCCGGAAAATTCAATGGAATAAATACTGCCATCTTTCAGTTCAACATCATTATTGAATGATTCCTCATAATGATCTCCCTGTTTCAATCGGTTCCCGGTCAGATCGATCTCATGAGGACTTGTAGGATCTTCTGCCCCACCTGTTCGGGTGAAGATCATTTTTCCATTACCCATCTCTTCTGAAGTGGCATATGTTACGTTGGTTACATTGACGATGGAACCGGAAGTCGGTGCCGATAAGGATAAGTCCGGTGGCAAAACATCGAAAAACACGTCTTTAATTTGGGTTATTTTTGCTGGATTTCCTGCTTTATCAACCGCTTCGATGGATACGCTATAACGACCTCCGTCGGCTAATTGCGAAGTGATTCCTAAATCAAAATCAGAATGGACTCCATCAGTCAATTGCCTACCGGTCAATGGAATCTTGTGAGGAGAGTTTATATCGATCGTTCCACTGGTTTGTTCAAATACAACTGTGGCACTTTCTAATAACTCATTACTCATATATGATACAAAAGTTGTTTTGATTTGCTCGGAATCTAAGGGCCGACTGATAGACATTACAGGCGGTTGGTTATCAAAGTTCACGTTCGAGATATTAATTGGAATTGCCTCATTCCCGGAAGGATCAGTACCCGTAAATGAAATATCATAGATGGCGCCGTTGACTAAATTGGGTCCATTGGCCAATTTTTGGTTTAAAAATTGTCCGGCGGTGAGTTCAGATCCCGTGAGCACTACCACTTGAGGTGAACGGGGATCTGGATCCCCATCTGTTTGCGTAAATGTTACTGTACTATTTTCCAGATTTTCACTTAAAGAATAACTTAATATATTATAATTTATATGGCTATTATTATTGATGTTATCAATCGAAATAACGGGTGGCATAATATCGTAAGATATGCTTTTAATAATGGCTTCCGCCGCCACATTTCCAGCTGGATCCGTTCCATTAATCGTCAAATTATATGTAACACCGTCCACCCATTTTAACTCAGGAAATATATTATTTTCATATTGACCGGATTTTCGTCCTGCCTCATCCAGAAAAATAGAATATGGTGCGTTTGGATCGGATTTTCCTGCCACATGGCTTAGTGTTATAGTCCCTTCTGCCAAATCTTCACTGATAGTAAACGAGATTGTTTTACTATTCCGAAACGAATTGTTCTCCGGGTCAGAAATGGTAATCGCCGGCGGTTCATTGTCAAAAACGACTTGATTAACGACTTTTTCCGGTGCCAGATTTCCCGCTGCATCTTTTCCTTCAAATCGAATATTATATATGGCACCATTCACAAGTGAAATAAAAGATGCAGGAAGTTTTCCCCCTTGAGTTCCTTGTCTCTTTTTACTACCAGCCAGTGTAATCATATGGGTTGTTTTAGGATCAGATGATCCCCCTGTATGATCAAAATATATCTTCCCCTCTGCCAAATCTTCAGTGAGTCTATATGAAATATCCGGCTCTCTGATATGGGCACCATCACCAGGGAGAATTTCCACAAATTCAGGCGGAATCGTATCAAAAAGAATACCGTCAACAGCATATGCTTCTGATGTGTTTCCCGCAAGATCTGTTCCCTCTATGATTATTGAATAGGTTACACCATTCACCAATGTGGGTGGCGCAGAAAAATCAAAATCAATAAAATCTCCACCCTTTAATAAGTTAGCATCTATTGGTCTAATGTGGGGAGTTTTAGGATCATTTCCTTCGGAAACTACCCATCGAACCGATCCAAATTCAATGGGTTCGCTAATACTTAAGGATATCTTTGTATGGTTTATGGGTGAATTTGCTATTGGGCTTAGCGTAGTCAATACAGGCGAAGTCACATCAAACAAAACATTTTCAATTGGTTCCGATGTACTTTTATTGTTGGCCCGATCGATCCCTTCAATTATAATTTGATAAGGCATACCTTCTTCCGGAGATATATTATAATCTTTTAAAATATGTCTCCCTGATGATAAGTCTTCACTTCTCAGATCGAATATCATTTCTTCTTCACGATCATTGGTCCACACCATTTGTCCTGAGATTAAAGGTTCATTCACCGAAAACACCACATCAACCTTATTCACAAAGCTATCTGATTTGGGTTCTGTTACAATGATCTCCGGTGGAGAAACATCATAGGTAATTTCGTCAACAGTTAATATTTTAGAAATATTCCCGGCAAAATCGACACCTGTGACGTTAATGGTATATTTCATTCCGTCGCGGAGGTCAACAGTGTTTTCCAAGCCTAAAGGTATGCGATTCCCGGCATTCAATTCTATATTTAATAATTCAGAGACTAACTTAGTATCTGTACCTGCGTGTTGAAATGAAACAGATCCTTTGGCGATATCTTCAGATAAAGTCCAACCGATATCCACATGGTTAATAAACGAGCCAGATTGTGGCGTAAATGCGGTGAATTCGGGCGGTGTTAGATCGATCCTAATATCAGTTAGTTCAACCGGAATCGCAACGTTCCCTGCGCGATCTATACCATTCAATGAGATTGTATATGAAAAACCATCTTTCAATTCAGGTATAATCAAATCATCGGAATTGTAAGATCCTGCGGGCAATACTTTTTGTTGATTGAAATTGACAGGATGGGATTCGCCAACAGTTCCGTCTCCCTTCCAATCGATGTTAAAATCATACATATCCTCAGACACATCAAAATTCACTTTTGTTTCTGTAGTAAAAATATTGGATTCTGGATATGTGAATGCAATCGTTGGTGGTGTAATGTCATATTCAATGTTATCCACGATGATAGTGTCGCTTTGGTTACCCGCCGGATCGAATGCAACATAAAGCAAAGAATATTCCGCCCCGTCAACCAAATTGGGCGAATTGGTTAGCGCATTCGGACCAATTTCAGCACCATATAGTTCTTTATCAGTTAAGTTGATAATATGGGGCGAACCGGAATCTTCAACACCACCTGTCCAACGCCATATCATCTGGGCAGATGCCAATAGTTCACTATTGGAGTAATGAACCTGTTTATGGTTGACTGCATCCCCATTAGATGGACTGATTATGGTCAATTCCGGTGGCGTGAAGTCATATTGAAGTCCTGGTAAAAATGCCCGTTTTGTTTTATTTCCAGCGCGATCCGTTCCGCTGATTGTCATGGTGTACAGTGCATTTTCTACCACGGTGGGATTATTGGACAATTCAATTTCTGTATGTTCACCCGCTGCCCGTTCTTCTTTTGTCAATATCGCAGTATAAGGTGCCAATGTATCTTTTATACCACCGAGCCAAATCCATTTGAATTTTCCTTCATGCAGTTCTTCAGATAATGTGTAGGTCACAGCGCTGGTACGTGAAATAGATCGCGGCAATGGATAAACAATTGTAATCTCGGGTTGGGTAATATCATAGAGAACATTTTCAACAAAGATGTGATTCGACTCATTCCCCGCCGGATCAAATGCAAAATATGAAATATTATAAATTCCCCCATCTACCAGCGGAGGCACATTTGCAATTTCGCCGGGCGCAAATTCAGCGCCATTTAATTCGTCACCACTCAGTGCCATGGCATGAATACTGTCAGGATCCTCTATGCCGTTGATCCACGTCCAAGTGATTATACCCGAATCCAGGAATTCACTATTGGAAAAATGGACATTTTTATGATTCACAGCATCACCTGATTTGGGACTATTCCAAGTCAATTCAGGTGGTGTAAAGTCATATTGCAAACCGGGAACAAATGCTCGTTTTGTTTTATTCCCTGCTCTGTCTTGTCCATTAAATGTCATGGTGTAAAGGGCATTTTCAACCACCGTTGGATTATTCACCAATTCAATTTGGCTATGTTCCCCTCCACTTCTTTCCTCTTTTGTCAAGATAGCGGTATAAGGCGCCAATGTATCCGCAACGCCACCGAGCCAAATCCATTTAAATTGCCCTTCAAATAAATCTTCCGATAATAAATATGTCATTGTGGTTGTATTTGAAATGGATTTCGGCAATGGATATTCAATCACCATCTCCGGTGCGGTATAATCGTAAAGGACTTCGGCAACCGATACAGTATCCGCAAAATTCCCAGCCCGATCTGAACCACTGAAAAAGAGAGAATAAATTCCACCATCCTGGAGGGTTGGCATGTTTTTCAGATTAATACTATCATGAAGACCAAAGGCCAATTCAGCTTCTGCCATTTCAACTGTATGAGGCGCATCTGGATCCGCCATGCCACCGGTTTGCACCCAAGTGACAGCACCCTTATGTAAATGTTCTGAAACATCATAAGATATTGATTGATGATTCAATGCCGCACCCGAATCGGGAGAAACATTTGTAAAAACTGGTGGCGTTGTATCAAAAAGCACATTTGATATCGTAATTGGTTCACTGTCATTTCCGGCCAAATCTCGACCGGTAAAAAAGATGGAATAGGTACTTCCATCCGTTAGGTACGGTTCATTGGTTAATGATATGTGAATTTTTTCAGCAGGAGACAATTCTTCATCCACCAATTCAACAACATGTGGAGAGAGGGAATCTCCCATGCCCCCATTTTGAGTCCATAGAAATTCGCCGGCCAAAAGCTGTTCGCTGGCGGCATAACTGACAGTGGCATTATTAATGGCCGCATCATCAAACGGATAGATCATGGTCAACACAGGTGGCGTAATATCGTAATGGATGGAATCGATACGTACTGTATCGCTCACATTCCCTGCCAAGTCTATGCCCACCAATCCATAGGAATAAATACTGCCGTCATTCAGTTGAAAATAGGCGATTAAGTCTGCATCCATCTCAGCCTGAACTGTGTCTGTAAACTCATGGGAATAGGGCGCTTTCGTATCCGTTACACCTCCCTGCCATTGGGCAACCACTTTCCAGGATTGAATGGGCTCATTTGTATTCATATACAATTCTTGATGGTTTACCCAGACGCCGGATGATGGGCTCGTGATGACCAAAACAGGCGGTGTAATATCATAAATCACATCCTGTCGAATCCCTGGTTTTGATAAATTACCTGCACGATCAAATGCATATATTTCCGGGTCGTACATTACCCCATCCATAAGATCCGTTTGGTTAACCGGTTTAAAGCGATCTGTATGGCCAATCTCATCGTGAATCAAGATTACGGTGTCAGCTGAAATATGGTTAAAATTGGAATCAGGTGCCCAAACGATAAATGCCGAATCAATGGGCTCGGTTGATGTAAACGACAATGATACATCCTTGAGATATTTATCCATTTCTAACACCATGATAGGTGGGCTTATATCATAAGTCACATAATGGATGGTGCGTTTGGTTGCCATGTACCCTTTTACCCCTTTTCCATCAAAATGGATGTCATATACCGCGCTGTCTCGCAACACACTGTCATTTTCAAGCATGATTGTGTAATCACCTTTGAGGATTTCGGAAAGGTCAACCCGGCCACTATCTGTTTCTCCCGGAACCACCCAATTGATATATCCCCAATTCAAGTCACCATCCAAATTATAGGCCACAGTACTATGGTTTTGTACACTATTATCCGGCGGTCCCGTAAACCTGAATACGGCTTCCGTTCCATCGGGGCTCAGTTTTACGTCCATGATAAGTACACCGTTTGAATCATATTCAAACATGTGGGTGATATTGAGGTCGTCATAGAATTTATAAAGAAATTTATGCATGGATTTATTGTCCGGCCGTCGGAACCATTCATCTCGCTTCACCCTTCCCAGGGAATCATATTCCAATTCCTTCCCTCCATACTCAAAGGCATCCACATCATAGAAACGATAGTTATCTGGTTTATCCATTCCATTAAGATCTGAGGTGGTAAAACGATCATCCCATCTTTTAACCGAATCCACACCAAATACCCATTCGATATATGAAATGGACTGGGGCTCTCGCCCAAAAACAGTCTGATAGAAAATATGGCCGGATTCGTCCACTAAATCTTTTTGTCTGATGCCTGTGTTGGAATCAATGTAAGTATACTGTTCCAGGGATAAAATTTCACTGCTGCGGTTAATATGTGATTTGAGTATCAGGCGGTCTAATTCGTCATATTCTGCCCGAACATGATTTTTATTTATGATTTCTGATTTGGGCACATTGTGACCTGTGAGGAAATCATGATCAGTGAAAAAGTATTTAACCTGCCGCTCTCCAGCGGTCAGAAAGAGTAAAATGAAGGTCAGGAGTGTGAGTTTCGCAGTTTTCACAATCCTTGAATTTAGGAGATTAGAAGGGTATTAGAAATGAGTGAATGATGGATTAAGTAAAAAAATGTAATTGTCATTCTGAGTGATTCCGATTTGTCGGAAGAATGAAGAATCACATGCGTTTGTTATAGTGGTTACACCTGCTTGAGATCCTTCAACTTCGGTTTAGGATGATAGGAAGATTTTGGGGCTATATTGAATTACTCCCCATTTTCTTCCGATCGGCGTTTTTGTCGTAACTGATCTTTAGCCAATTCCCGCATATCCGCCACTTCATCAGATTCATCCATTATTTCAACCCCAAGAAGCGTTTCGATACAATCTTCCATCGTTACGATACCGGTGGTACCACCGAACTCGTCCTTCACGATAAATATATGGGATCGCGTTTTTGTAAATTTATTCAAAACGGATTCTACTGTATGTTTCTCAAAAACCGTATCAACAGGATCTAGAATATCAGCCATGGTCTTATCAAAGTTATCATCAGCCATGGTTTCCAAGAGTGTATCTTTATAAACAATACCAATAATATTATCGATATTCTCTTTATAAATGGGAATTCGTGAAAAATTAATATCTTCATGTTCGTCCATGACTTTACCAACAGTGTCATTATGCTGGAGCGCAAAAATAACCGATCGGGGTGTTAAAATATCTTCAATGGGTATTTTTTTCAGTTTAAATAAATTCTCAATAATATCCGATTCATGTTCATCAATAGATCCTTCATCTTCACCCATTTCTGCCATGGCAGTAATTTCTTCTCTACTGACTTTTTTCATTTCATCTTCATCTGGAGTCAATTGGGCTGATAAAGCCTCACTCAACCATACAAATGGAAATGTAAAAATCATGAGTACCCGAATGATATATGCCGAAGGACTGGCCAATCGTTTCCAATAGGTTGCCCCAATTGTTTTGGGAATTATTTCTGAAAAAACAAGAATACACAATGTGAGAATACCCGATGCAACGGCAACAGAACCCGACCCAAACACATGCATGGCCTGAGCGCCAACGCCGGCGGCACCCACTGTATTGGCTATCGTGTTTAAAGTAAGGATGGCAGCCAAAGGACGATTAATATCATCCTTAAGATGTTGAAGCAGTTTTCCGCTACGATGATTGGTCTTAACCAGGGTTCCGATATGGGAATGGGTAACAGATAGAATAACTG
>JAPYOT010000050.1:0-10929 GCA_029938045.1 Fidelibacterota bacterium
AAAAAAAATGAGAGTCAGTTTCATTGCTTTATTTTTTTACCGCTTTCCATCATGAGAACAGCGGCAAGGAAAAAACCAACGGTCATTATGAATGCAACGATAAAACTCGTCATGGGTGGTGAATCAGATACACCCAAAATGGTGAAACGAAGTCCATTAATCATATAATAAATTGGGTTATAAAAACTGGCTGACTGTGCCCAGTCGGGGAGCATTTTAATTGAATAAAAAATACCGCCGAGAAAGCTGAGGGGTGTGAGTAAAAAGTTTTGAAGTGTAGCGAGCTGGTCCCATGTATCAGCCAATTGTCCTAATAAAAAGCCAATGCTAGAAAAAGCCACAGAAACTAGAATAATAAATCCCACCGTTGCGAAAGGTTGTATCACAGAAATACCGCCCAAAGTAATTCCCACCAATAAAATTAGAAGACCATTTACCGTTCCCCTGATTGTTCCACCAATGATATATGCCATAGAAATTTCAAAACTTGACAAGGGAGCTTGAAGGAGATCTGGCAGTTGTCCTAACAATTTCATCTGGAGCATGGATGAAGATGAATTAGACGACGCATTGGTTAGGGTATTCATCATAATTAGGCCTGGTATAATAAACATGGTATAGGGAATGCCATCAATGGTAGATATGCGTCTTTCCAAGGTAAACCCGAATATCAATATATATAAAATGGAGGAAATGAATCCCGGAATAATTGTTTGCCGGTAAACAGCAAAAAAACGGCCCACTTCTCGGGATGTGAGCGTCCAGAGTCCAACCCAATTCATTCGTTAATTCCTTTCCCTGTGAGGCTTAAAAAAACATCCTCCAAAGAAGATTTGGTTGTTTCAACCCGCTGAACATGGCATCCTTGTCGGGTGAGTGCATTAATGATTTCGGGAAGGACTTCTTCCGGATCTTGTGTCATGAAATGGAGTCTTCCATCATCCTGAGTATAGGTAAAATCTTTCAAGCAGGATTCCAATTCTTCTCCGGGGTCAGACACATTAATTGTGATACCGGACTTGCCAAGCTGGCTGGTAAGTTCTTTCGGGGTTCCCTCTTTAATGACTCGTCCCTTATCGATAATGGCCACTTTATCACATAGCATTTCAGCTTCTTCAATATAGTGGGTTGTGAGAAGAATAGTCTTTCCCTTTTTATGAAGGTCGCGAAAATAATCCCAGAGTTCGTGGCGGAGTTCAACATCTACACCAGCCGTAGGTTCATCAAGAATAATGATATTTGGATCATGGACCAATGCTTTGGCAATTTGAAACCGTCGCTTCATTCCGCCGGAAAGTTGCCGAAGACGGGCTTTTCGTTTTTCTACTAATCCTAATCTGTTTAATAACTCTTCAACGCGGTCTTTTGCTTTAGCTTTAGGTATTCCATAATACCCGGCCTGAAAATAAAGGAGCCTGTCCAGTGGAAAGAACCAATCTTGAGTAAATTCTTGTGCAGAGATACCCACCTGAGATCGTGTAAATCGATAATCAGAAACGGTATCTCTTCCAAAGACTTCTGTTTCACCTTCATTTTTTCTAACGAGTCCAGTAAGAATATTTATGGTGGTTGTTTTACCGGCGCCGTTTGGCCCGAGCAATCCAAAAAATTCTCCATCCCCGATGGTGATATCTACACCTCTTAGGGCGACGGTGTCCTCGTAACTTTTTTTAAGATTTCGTATGGAAATGGCAGGTATCATTATTTCTCCATATCGAATCCAATATGGGTATCAAAGGGGAATGGAAAATCAAATCCTTCTACATCGGGGAAGTGAACCACAGAAGCAATAAATCCCCAGGGAATTAACATGGAGGCTGTTACTTCTTTTTCGCCTGCGGGTTTTCCCTTTTTGAACAAGGGGACTTGAAAGGAGGGATGCTCCACCCATAATCCGTATTCATCATAACCTATCACTTTTACATAAATTTTATTTTTCTCGATTCCCAATTCTTTCAGCGGGTCATGTCCGTCTAATACGAGTAAAACCACATCATTCAAAATTTTATCTATTTTCATGGGAGGTTTATCCATTTTCAGCTCCTTTAGTTTTCGCCAACAAGTTTATACACACCACCATTGTAATCAATGATATATAATTCACCATCTGCATCTTCTCCAAAGGAAGAAATATAGTTCGTGAACTCTCCGTCGGCGATATTGATTTCATCCGTTCGGTTTTGGAATTCAACTGCTTTCCCGTTTTTTACTTTAAAAGTCCAAATATTCCCGGAGCAGTAATCACCAAAAAAGTACGTTCCTTTTAATCCTTTAATTTTATTCCCTCGGTAAACATATCCCCCAGTTACAGAACATCCATCCACATCGGGTTGGTCCATTCCTGTTAAGGTCCGCATATAATTGGCATCGTTTGGGTATTCAAGGATCGGAATCGTCAAACCGGTTTTGGGACAATTCTCTTCAGGATCATAGCAATGATTGGCTTCCATGATCCGCCAACCATAGTTGGTACCACCCTTGCTGCTCCCCGGTTCATAATTAATTTCCTCCCATTTATTTTGGCCCACATCTCCAATATATAAATCACCATTTTCCCGGTCAAATGAAAATCGCCAGGCATTCCGCAATCCCCAAGCCCAGATTTCTCCCCGCTTGTTTTCTTGTCCGTAATAGGGATTTGATTCAGGGATTCCATAG
Organism: Fidelibacterota bacterium; assembly: GCA_029938045.1. Lineage (GTDB taxonomy): Bacteria > Fidelibacterota > Marinisomatia > Marinisomatales > TCS55 > TCS55. The sequence goes on from JAPYOT010000050.1 coordinate 2,659, forward strand.
GGAATTTGATTTACGTCAATTCGGATCAGTTTCCCAAAAAGGGTATTTAAATCTTGCCCGGCCTTGAATGGGTCTCCAGCCTTTCCTCCGTCGCCCACGGAAATATATAGGTACCCATCAGGTCCAAAATCCATGTGGCCGCCATTATGATTTGAGAAAGGTTGTTTCAGGTCAAACAAAATACGTTCAGACGTATGATCAGCTCTTTGCTTATTTTTTATAATGAATTCTGACACTATTGTATAACCGTCATTATTCATATAATTCACATAAAATTTTCTATTTTTCCCATGATTTGGATGGAAAGCAAATCCCAGCAATCCCCGTTCGTCTCCTGGGCGTTTTGGATTCACCACGCGTTCTTTGATATCCAAGAATGGCTTTTTAAGTTTTTTTCCATTCTGAATAATCATAATTCTCCCAGCTTGTTCAACCACGTAAAGTAGTGTTGCATCGTTGGGATGGGATGCGATATAAAGGGGTTTTTTAAAACCGTCGGCAATTTCAATAGATGAAAGCGCTGGCGTTTGGCTAAATAATAGAATGGGAAGAATGAATATGAATTGTTTTATCATATGGGAAATTAACAAAAGATTATCAAAGTTTTTTGACTTTGATCTGGGGATAAGATATTCCAAAAAAACTTTTTTTTCTTTCTTCATTATTTACACTCCAAGTGTTTATTCTTTTTATTGACGGAGAAATTAGTACAGGAAAATATTAAATCTTTGTTTTGTCTCTTAATTATTTGTTGTTGATTTATTATAAAGGAATTGAAATTTTTAGAAGAGGTATTCTTGTTGGTTGGTTTTGATTAGTTTCAAATATGGAATGAATATATCTCCCCGTTATCCAACCCAATACCCAACCAGCAAGTACGTCAGAGACATAATGGTTACCCACATAAACCTGGCTGTAACCACTCAAAAGTGTATAACCAATCATGATAGAAGTATTTTTTGGAGAAGCAAGCGCCAATGATGTTGCCCATGCAGCCGTTGTGGCCGCATGACCGGAAGGAAAAGAAGGTGTAAATCGTGTATTCCAAAGTCTGGGATTATATTGTCTTTCTGGACGGCTTCGTTTAAAAGCATATTTAGAAATAATAATGGGTAGTTGAACAATCATAGCAGTTGCCAAGTGTGGTCTCAGTTTGTCGTGACCAATCTGATCAAATCCGGAAAATCCGAATTCAATGAAGGGCGTAGCCAGTGCGAAGCTTTCCATGGCAAAATCCATCGGTGGGGAATTATTTTTTCCTTCAAGAAAAGATGACAGAGATTGATCTGTTTGTGTCATCTTATTTTGAGTGAAGGAAATAGAACTATATAAAAGAAATATGGTAAGGATTTTCATTTTAGCATATCAAGGAATTCTGCTTCAGATAAAACAGGGATATCCAATTCAGTTGCTTTTTTTAATTTGGAGCCAGCCCCGGGCCCGGCCACAACAAAATCAGTATTTTTACTAACAGATCCGCTGGCTTTTCCCCCATGTGCTTCAGCCATTTCTTTTGCTTCATTCCGGCTGAATTGGGTTAAGGCACCTGTGAAAACAAATGTTTTTCCTTGAAGCACTTGGCTTTTGGGGCCTTCAATTATTTTTAATCGAACGCCTAAGGATAAGCAGGATTCTATTACATCTGTATTGGTGCAGTTAGATAAAAATGTCGTAATAGTTTCTGCCACAATAGGACCTACCTCATCAATGGCTTCCAGTTCTTCAACCGTTCCATTCATGAATTTTTCTATATCACCCACAAAAGCTTTTTCAAGGACCTTAGATAAATGTGCTCCCACATTTCGAATGCCAAGCGCATAGACAAATCGTGCAAAAGTGGTTTGTTTTGAATTTTGAATAGCCGATAAAATATTAAGTGCAGATTTTTCTGCCATACGATCCAGGTTAACCAAATCATCAAAATTGAGTTTAAAAATATCATCCACAGTCAGAATCAATTTTTTATCCACCAGTTGATCCACCAGTTTCTCTCCAAACCCATCAATATCTAATGCCCCTTTGGAAACAAAATGTTCTATGCGGCCTTTTACCTGGGCAGGGCAGGAGAGGTTTTGACATCGGGCTACCACTTCTCCTTCTGGTCGGAACACCTCTTGCCCACAAGAAGGACATGCTGTTGGAAGTTGATATGTTTTTGTTTTAGGAGGGCGTTTGGCAAGGATGACTTTCACTACTTCTGGTATTACATCTCCCGCCCGCTGGATTAATACCGTATCGCCAACTCGGACATCCTTTCGATTAATTTCATCTTGATTGTGCAAGGTTGCATTAGTCACAACCACACCACCAACATTGACAGGCTCAAGCCGGGCAACCGGCGTTACGGCTCCCGTTCGGCCCACGGATGGAATAATATTCTGAACCAGGGTAGTGGCTTGCTGAGCTTTGAATTTACCTGCGATTGCCCATCGCGGGGATCGGCTGCGGATACCCAATGCGTTTCGTTGATTGATTGCATTTACTTTAAATACGGTGCCGTCAATTTCATAGGGTAATGAATCTCGTTTGGCTTCCAGGTTACGATGAAAGGCAACCATCGTCTCAGCATTGTTTACTTTTTGTATTTCTGGGTTTACCGGGAATCCCCATTCTTTTAATGTGGACAAAAAGTCCTCGTGTGTATCAAAAGAAATACCATCAATTCTTCCTGCTTCATAACAATAAATAGATAAATGCCTTGTTGCCGTAATTTTTGAATCGAGTTGACGAAGACTTCCCGCAGCAGCATTTCTTGGATTGGCAAAGGGGGGGAGCTCCTCTTTTTCTTGATTCCGATTCAGCTTCTTGAATCCATCCTTGGTAATAAAGACTTCTCCTCGCACTTCTAACAAAGGTGGGGTTTTTTGCCCGTTTTTTCGTAAAGACAGGGGAATCGCCAAGATTGTTTTTAAGTTTTGGGTAATATCCTCACCCGTAATTCCGTCTCCCCGAGTGGATCCATTTACGAAAAATCCATTTTCATACACCAGTTCAACTGCAAGCCCATCCAATTTTGGTTCCGCCATATATTCAAGATCTTTTTCTGTATCCAGGCCTTTTTTGACCCGGGTGTCAAAGGCAGCCAATTCATCCTCATTCATGGCGTTTGCCAGAGACAGCATGGGCATGCGATGTGTCCAGGAAGCAAAAGAAGATAATGGTTCTGCTCCCACACGGCGTGTGGGAGAATCTTCTGTAATTAAATTAGGATTATCGGTCTCAAGCTTTTGTAATTCTCTGAAAAGCTGATCATATTCACTATCAGAAATGAGAGGATCGTCCAATACATAATAGCGGTAGTTATGATCATTAAGCTGATCCCGAAGGGCTTGGATTTGATTATCAGTTTTAGACAAAACTAATTTTTAAATGAAGCGCGCTGTTTATAATATTCCCTTGGGTCCCATAGATATTTTGTAACGGGCAATAACTGACCAACACTATCCACTGGCGTTCCATATAGTTCCCCATTCGTCAGACTTATTGTAAAAAAATAGGTAATTTTATTTGCTGGATATTTTCGAGGGTTATAGCGATAAGAGAATCTTTTTTTATGAGGATCAAATGGAATTTCCTGATATCTCGGTACCGTATCTGTTTTATAAAAAAGAGAAATGGATTGGACACTGTCCGGGGGGAAATCTGAAAATACTTCCAAATCAAAAGTCCTTGAATTAAATAAAACCCGCTGGGGATGATGGAATAATTTTGGCGTGAAGGAAAATTTTCGATCTGAAATTTTCATGGGCATTTGTAAGGAATCGGTCGAACAGAAGATTAGACCAGTACACAGGATTAATTGAATCATTTTGTCATATACTGATCAACAAATTCCGGAACGCTAAAACGGTTTTTTGCATCCATCTCGAATGTGTTATGAACATAGTTTGGGCTGGCATCTACATGGTAATTTTGAGTGAGTTCATCTTTTCGGGAAACAACTTCTTTTAAAGCATCAATAAGGGCATCAACATCATTAGATGTATTGTATATCCCAAAAGAAGCTCGAACCATTCCTGCGATGAGTTTATAATCGTTTTCCAATTCTTCATCTGTCATGGATTCGGATGCCACCAGCATATCATCCAGAATCATTTCTTTCACATATGGATGGGCACAAAAACACTCGTTACGAACAGCAATATTGAAATAATCATTCAAAATAGCCGCGGTCAAACCATGGTGCATCCCTTTAATATTAAAAGATATTGATCCGGCCCGCGGGCAAATATTGCAATCGGTTTCTCCATAAATTACAATGTCGGGAATCTGTTTCATTCGTTCCAATGCATCCTCAATGAGGATAGTTTCGTCTTCCAAAATATAATCCATCCCAATTCTATCTAATACCTCTAAAGCAGTGGCCAGAGCGATGGCACCGGGGATATTGGGCGTTCCAGCCTCTTCACGATCAGGGAAATAATCTTTCACGATATAGCGGTCTACAAATACATCGTCCACCATACCGCCGCCCACTTCTTCCGGTTCGATTGCTTTTAAAATATCCTTGCGACATACCACAACCCCTGGGGATCCAGGTACATAAGTCTTATGGCCGGAAAAAACGAATGCATCTATATTACAATCCGGATCATCATGACCGGATAACTGGATGGGGAGATGGGCCGCCATTTGGGCGCCGTCAATCAAAATGAGTGCACCATATTTATGAGCCAGTTTTGCAATATCGTTCACAGGGTTAATAATACCGGTGACATTACTCACACCTGTAACGGCCACATAATTGATCCGATCCTGGTATTCCTGCAATTTATTTTCCAACGCTTCCAAATTCATACAGCCCGGCTGGTTTCCTGTGTGGCTGTCCAGTGGAATATGAATAACCTCACCTGCATGTTTTCTGTGAGGGAGATCGTTGGAATGATGTTCCATAAGAGACACAAAAGCCACATCTTTGTCCGGACGAAAGTCACGAAATACGCGCGCAATTCGATTGAGGCCCGCCGTGGCGCCGCTCCCTGTAAAAAAACAGGTGTAAGTTTCAGGGTCAGCCTTTAGAAAAGAGAGGATCCGCTCATGGGCCCAGGCATATACTTGTGTAGATATTTTTGCTGAAAAATGCAACGTACTATGGGAATTGGCATAATGATCTAAAAACGATTCCAATATATCATGGGCCGCACCCATCATAAGGGTAGAAGCAGTAGAATCTAAATAAATCCGTTTTGTTTTTCTTCCATCGGCCAAGGTGTAGACCGTATCCAGCCCAATAAAATTAGATTGAACTTTTTTGAGTAATTCCGGGGATGCAGTTTGAGTAGTCATTGGGGGATATTCAATCAGGAAGCTGTTTCAAATTTAATACACTTTTTATACCAATGATCATAAGTGATCTGTTTGCGGATCATATAATCGGCAGTACAGCGCGCGTTGGCTTCACAAACATCCGGCGCCTGTCCACGTACATCATAATGCATGACTACCACATATTTTTTGAATGGTTTCTTCGCATATTGCCCCATGTTTGCCAAGGCAGATACGGCAAAACTTAAATCTTCACTGGAACGGTTTCGATCTGCCTTAATTTCAACATGGTAAATCCGCTGACCATTATCCGTATAAATTTTAAGCCCAACCAATTTGGGTGCCGAGTGATTTCGTGAAAAATATTGTGGTGTCATTGCTGCAATTTGTTTATCGGTGAATTTAGGTTTTGCAACCATAAACGATGTGAATAATAATAAAATAGTGATGAGCTGTTTCATGAAGTTTTCCTTTTTATGAATGTGAAAATTAAGCCTATCAATAGGATCAATGCACCTGCGACAATGGCTATTTGAATCTTTTTAGGATGGTAAACGATAGATGCAGCTTCTATAATATAGTCATCATTTAGAAAATCCTCATAATTAAACGCCCACCATAAGGTATCATTTGAAATTGAATCGGCATTGGTGTGGGTAATTGCCCCGGGAAGAATCCCGGAAAATTTGAATGTGTCATCATGGAGATTGACTGTGATATTGGCTTCATCAATATAGGGTATCATGGCATCCATACATGCTTCTGTAAAGTTTTGCGGCAGGTCCGCTAAAAAGGGTCGAAAGTTTGTTTCGATCAATTGTTTTGGTAAAACGAATGTTTCTTCTTTTTCGTCATGACTCTCATCCATGATGCCAAACAACTTTCCCTCTTCTTCTGCCTTGTAAAACACACCGCGGAAATGATTCAGAATGCGCTCTTTCATTAAATCTGACACGGCCATTTTACCCCGAATGTCTTCGATCCCTGCTTTCAGACAATACATGATAATTTCGGTTTCTACAATTTTTCCAGTGGAGTCGTTCCCTGTGTCCTGCATTTCGATGGCCATAAGGGGATATTTCTGATGCACATGGCGACCCTTAAAAACTTGCCGAAGGAAATATTCAGTAGAAAATAACCGATTCTTTTTCTGAACAATGATGGGATGGCGCAGGGGCGCCGGATCATTTATATTTGTATGAAATAACGTATTGCCTGATAAAACAGCTTCTGAAATAATTATATGGACTGTTTCATCGCTGTCCTCTTTCCCTTTTTCAATTATTTCTGCCGCCCAGGGGCTGGACATAGGGATGGGGAAGTCTTGATTAAAGATATCTTCTTTGTCACCTTCAGTCCGGAATTTCATATGGTATTTCCCATCAGGAAATACGCGAACAGTGATAAGCGTTTCCACACATTGCATGGACATGAACGCAATTAGAAATAAGCTGGTTATTTTGAACTTTCCCATAAGCCTTAATTTACGAGAGATGACCTGGGTGGGAAAACAAAAAGGGCCACAATTGTGGCCCTTTTTTATAGGTAGATCAATCGTTTTTTAGAATGTCATTCTTAGGGAAGTCTGGAGTTCCCGGATAATGAGCAGTGCATCGGCACCAGTCACATCTCCATTTGGATTGAATTTTCGCGACATCATGTCGACTTGCATGATGCCTCGTTCTGTACAAAGGGCCATGGCGTTATAGGCAAAGTGGCTACTGGGTACATCACTAAACCGGCTTTGCGCTTCGCCAAAATATTGTGTTTCTATACTTTCATCTCGGGTGGCGACCACAAGCAGTCGCTGTACAGCCATGGCATAGAGGGCACGATTAATCGTATCGTCGGGGTAAAAATTACCATCCGGTTCTACATCCATAATGCCGTATCGAATCATATCTTTAATCCACGTTTCTGCCCAGTGGTTTCTGGCATCATTTGGAACCGTAACGTTGGCTGTTTGTGTCGCTTGCCCCGGTGTTTGAAAGCCGGTATTTTGCACGGGCATTCGATCAAATAAAACGCCAATTTTCAATTCTTCAGCAAAGAGGACTGCCAAGTCAGCGCGATTAATTTTTTCTTTTAAGGCCATTTTTTTACCGGCGGGTGTTCCAGGCATGGCACGAACAATTTTTTGAGATAATTTCCATTTGGCATCTGCTTTGCCAGCATAATTACCCCGTTTATTAACCACTTTACGAAAATAGTCTTCTGCTTCATCAAATTGGTAATTATAAAGATGGGCGACACCGTACCAATACATGGCGCCTTCATGCGCCTCATCCCTTTTTAGGGCTTTTTTCAAATGGGAACTGGCGCGCTTAAACCACTTTTTTTCTGAATCACGCATGGTGATCCAAATCTGACCACTCAGAGCAAGTGCTTCCGAGTCCTTAGAACCGCGACTGGCGCATTTGGATGCGTAATCTTTTGCCTGGCCATTTTGCCCTAAATAGGCATGGGCCAACCCAAGTCCGCCATATCCCAGGGCAAATTTTCTATCCAGATCAACGGATCGCTGGAAGGATTTGATTGCCTGTTGATAATCAGCATTGTCGATGGCGCGCATTCCAGCTTTAAAATGATATTCAGGTGTATCTACATCACTTTCGGGGGCCGTTGCGCAGGCCACCAGAAGCAACAGAGAATAAATAGGTATTAATGATCGATATTTTCTAAGCATTGTGATCTCCTTAAATAGATTATACACTGCGAATATAACTGTAATCAACCATAAATGAAAATAGACGGAATGGATTGAAATGAAAGAATTTGATCTAAATCACATTATTTTTATTTTTTCATTATACAATTGGTTTCTGGCACCAAATTGGATAATTTTCGCTGTAATAGTATGCAAACAATGATTGAATGAATATGATAAAAAACTTATATAAAATAATGACCATCTCATGCGTGGTCGGTTTTACGGCACTGCAAGGTCAGGCTCTTACGGCCACTGGAACCGGTTATGGCCTTACCAAGGATGCAGCCACCGAGCAA
>JAPYOT010000050.1:11029-12738 GCA_029938045.1 Fidelibacterota bacterium
TCTTACGGCCACTGGAACCGGTTATGGCCTTACCAAGGATGCAGCCACCGAGCAAGCCAAGCGGGATGCGGTTGAACAAGGTCTTGGCGCCTATATGACCTCCACCACTACGGTAACAGCCACCTCTATAGAGGATAATATTTACTCCAAAGCTCAGGGATTTGTTAAGTCCTTTAAAGTGACGAAAGAAAGCAAGGGCCCTGATGGTAATTGGGAAATTACCATCGAAGCAGAAGTTACCGATATGATTGATCAAGTCATGGCAGATGAAGCAGCCCTTCAGACATTACTCAACGCCATGAACCGCCCCAGAATTATTTTTATGGTTCGGGAACAAAACCTGATTGATAACACGCCCACCGATTTTGCTGAAACCAAACTGTTAGCCATGTTTTATGAAAAAGGATTTGATGTGGTAGATCGGCAAATGGTTCAAGCTTTGAAGGGTGGCGATGGTTATAGTCAAGCATTGGCGGGGAACGTATCCGCGGCTGCCAAGATCGCAAGCCAGCTTGGGGCTGAGATTATTGTTATTGGTACAGCCAAAATTTCTTCCGGAGGTAAAATCTATAATATGACTTCTGGTCAGGCCGATATAAATGCAAAAATTATTCGGGCAGACACGGGTGAAATCTTAGCGGTTGTACCTCAGGCGCGGGGAAAGAAACCCCACATATCCCCATCCACGGCCGGCGTGAATGCCACCAATCAGGCCGCGGAGGCATTGGGAAAAAATATCATTTCCCAATTGGTCATGAAATGGAGTACCCAGCAGTCAAATTTCACCAAAGTATATATTGTGCTTAAAGGGGCAGATTTTATGTCTTACATGACATTTGAGTCATTCTTAAAAGCCCAGACGGTTTCCGGAATTCGGAATGCTTACGCTAAAAGTCTGAATGAGGGCGTGGCAGAATACGAAGTGGAATTTGAAGGCAAATCCCAGGCATTAGCTATGGGCCTTTCTCAAACCACTCCGGACGGGTTGAATTTTAAGGTGACCGGATTGACCGGGAATCGAATTACAGCAGAAATTGTACAATAATGAGGTATTCTATGAAGAGACTATTCGGAATATGCACCCTATTAATTAGTATGGCCTTTTCTCAGGGTGTGGTGACCCAACTGGACAAAGGTAGCATCAATTATTCAGATCAATCCATTTCGGCCATAGGGATTGGATTTATCCCAGTAAATGTGATCAATGCAGGGCAAGCCCGCCGTATGGCTTTACGGATTGCCAAACAGGATGCGCTTCGCCAGCTAATTGAAATTGTAAATGGGGTAACACTCACCAGTGAAACCACCATGAGTGGAGCCATGGTTGATGATGTGATTAATACGAAGGTCCGCGGATTTATTCGTGGTGCCCGTCAGGTAGGAAGTCCAAAATATTTAAGTGATACATCTGTAGAAGTGGAATATTCTGTTCCCATGAGTGGAATTTCAGATATTATGCTTCCACCACTTACGGTAGCCGCACAGCCCGGTGTTGATCAACCGGCCGCAGGCACCACAACCGCACCAACAACGGGCGGTATTACTGGGGTAATCATTGATGCCCGCGGACTCAAAGCACGCCCTGCCATGGCACCCAGAATTTTAGATCAAAATGGCAATGCAATCTATGGCCCTGGTAAATACAGTAGAGAATATGCAGTAACCAATGGGGTAGCGGGATATTCTAAAACATTAGAAGCGGCTCAAAA
>JAPYOT010000051.1:0-11415 GCA_029938045.1 Fidelibacterota bacterium
CGGGTCAAACGATAAATTAAAATGGCTGCTCGCGTAGTCGTTTTCGGGAATGATAGTAAATCAAGTCCTTCATTCTCAGAATGGTCTCCAAACCCATCGGGACCCATGCCCGCTAAGGATGCATCTACGTGAGGCGCCACAAAAGAAATATCCGCCGCGCCGCGCTTGCTGGGATCAAGTGGTTCCAGTTTCCCATAACCCAACGCAAGATTTACCGCTTCCATTTTGTCCAATAAAGCATAGTTGGCTTTTGTGGGTTCCATAGGTGGATAACTGGTTTTAAACACTATATTCGCTGTAGTTCCGGGCAAATTCCGAGAAGCGATTTCTTTCATATTTTTCATGGCATTTTCAAACTGAGGTATTGAAATGGTCCGAATGCCTCCATGAACTGTGACCGATTGGGCAACTACATTGGTTTTACCAAATGTGGTGCCTTTCGAATTCACCGGATCATAGTGCACATCGGTGCCGCCTACAATCGTCCCGGGGTTGAATGTGAGATACTCTTCCGTCGCTAATTCTTCCCGAAATGTATTCAAAATACGTGATGCTTCAAATATGGCCCCATAACCGAGATGGTCTTTAAATATTTGAGATGAATGACCTTGAATCCCTGTCGTGGTCAACAACCAGGATGATGAACTCCGTCGGGCAATGGTACCCGTATTCATGCCCCCGGCACCTTCAAAGCCCAAGCCGATGTTGGCCCACTTTCCTGCATCAATAAGTTCTTTTCTAACGATTGCCGGAGGTGCACCCATTTTTTCTTCATCGCCGATAAATACCAATGTGAGGTTTAAGTCCTTCAAAAAGCCCACATGATTTAGTGCTTTCATGATATAAATCATGGACACATCTCCTGCCTTCATATCTGAAACACCGGGACCGTAAGCTGTATCCCCTTTTCGAGTGTATTTCTGGAAAGGGTGATCCGGTTCAAACACCGTGTCCAAATGGCCGATGAGGAGTATATTCTGTCCTTTTCCACCGCGCATTTCTGCAAACAAATGTCCAGATCGTTTCACATCATCAGGGTAAGTGACCCAATAGGTTTTAAATCCCAGTTTATCCAATTCAGCCTGAAAGATTTTCCCGACTTTTTTATTCCCTTCCATGTTGAGGGTACCGCTATTGATGTTAACTACTTTTTCTACCAGATCAATGGCTTCATCGGTGTGTGTATTAATGTAGGATCGTATTTGCTTTTCTTCTTTCAATAAGGATTGGGCAAACCCAATGCTAAGTGTCAGTAAAATTGTTATTAGTTGTTTCATGTTGTTTCCTTTTCTAACTCACCTAAAATAATTATTTTGCTTCCCCCCTTTAATTTCTTCCCTCACCGCCTCAGCAATCGCCACCGCATTTGGCGTATCACTATGAATACAAATCGTTTGCGTATTCATTTCTATGACCTTTCCTTCGAAAGAAATTACTGTGCCTTCCACCATATTTTTTGCCTGTAATGCAGCTTTATTCGGATCAGTAATCAATGCATCATCATATTTTCTATTTCGCAATGTTCCATCCGATTCATAAGAACGATCAGCAAAAGCTTCTGCCATGGTATCCAATCCCAAACCATCAAATACAGATAACATCTTAGACCCTGCCAATCCCATAACTTTTAATAATGGATCCACTTGAATAATGGCTTCGCCAATGGTCTGTGCAATTTCTTCATCTATTACGGCCCTGTTATATAGTGCACCATGCGCTTTTACATGTGATAGGTTAACTCCGTTATTTGTACCTATATCAACTAATAATTGAATCTGGTCCCGAACGGTATCTAAAAGTTCATTGGCATCCATATTCATATCAATTCGTCCAAAATTTTCTCTATCAGGATAACTAGGATGGGCGCCTACATTAACACCCTTTTCCTTTGCCAAGGCCACCATGGCTGCCATCATAGTCTCATCGCCTGCATGACCGCCGCAAGCCACATTGATAGAAGTGACATACTCCATAAGTTTTTCATAAGTACCGTCACCTAACAAGCGATTGATTTCTCCCATATCTGAATTAATGTCCATCATCCTTTATATCTACCCATTTGGACAATAATAAATGCCAAAGCAAAAGGGATCAACCGTTCCAAAGGATTGCCTTCCGGTTTCATATCAGAATAATAGAAAAATAATGTCCCGAAAAAGCCCACCGCCATGGCCGAGATTGCATTGATTTTTGGCACGCCGCCCTGCATCCTGCCAATCAGCAACGGGCCAAAAGCTGCGCCCATCGCAGAAAAAGCAAACAGCACGCGACTGTAGATACTTTTATCCACAAAAATGGCCATAAAAACAGAGATAACACAAATGACCGCCACGACGATCCGCGTTTGATTTAAACTGAATTCTTCTCCACTGTTTTTTAAATCGTGACTCACACTGGATGCAGCCACCAACAATTGACTGTCCGCTGTGGACATGATGGCCGATAAAACTGCCGCTAGGATTATGCCTGCCAATACTGGGGGCAATAATTGATTTCCCATCACAATGAGGATTTGTTCGTGGCCCGCAATGTCCATGAGAATTCGGCCCGCCCAACCAAGGAAAATCATACCCGGATATATGATGAGTGCCCAGCCAATAGCAATCATGCGACCTTGCCGAACTTTCTCTCCTGGTTCAATAGCCATAAATCGATTCACCACATGGGGCTGACCCGGATAGCCGATACCAATACCTAACGTCCCTAAAATAAATCCCAATGCAACAATACCACCCATCCCCGAAGGCGAACTGAAAATGGATTGATCTGAAAAGCTTGCGACAATATTGCCTAACCCTGCTTGAGAAACGGCCACAATGGGTAAAATTATAGCGGATAAAGCCATCATTATACCTTGGAGCGTATCACTAACACTCACAGCCCAAAAGCCGCCCAAAAGGGTATAAATGAGAATGATCCCTGCACCAAGTAGAATACTGATATTTTTATCCATACCAAAAGTGGATTGAAAAGACTGTCCTGCCGCGTCGAATTGGGAGGCGATGTAAAAAACAAAACAAAAGAGGATAATGACCGATGCGAGCCATCGCAATTCTTTTATGGATAATCCATTGTCATCTGTAGCTAAAACGTCCGTTAATGTGATGGCACCTACTTTTGCCCCGTGGATACTCAATCTTGGTGCGATGTAAAACCAATTAATCATAAATCCTGATAAGGTGGCGGGGAATAACCAAATGGCCGGCAATCCCCATAAATAGGCCGCACCGCTCACGCCCAAGAGCGTCCATGCCGATGAGGATGATGCAGATGCGCTCAGTGCCGCCACCCATGGACCGAGTTTCCGTCCCCCAAGAAAATAATCGGATGTGGATTTTGTACGCTTATTGGCCCACAATCCGATCAAGATCAGGACAATTTTATAAATGACGAGCGTTACAAGTATGGCAGTGGTATTAGTCATGGTTTTTTAATGATTGAATAAATGATTCCTGAACGAGTCGCAAGCGTTCACCCTCTTCAATAGTAACCAATTGAAATGTGAATGAATCTCCTGGTTTCAACTGACCGACTTTACACAAGTCCGCCGTAATAACATTGGCAATTTTCGGGTAGCCGCCCGTGGTTTGGTGTTCCACAAATGAAATAATGGGATCCCCGCCACCGGGGACTTGAATCGCTCCCAATGGAATGCCTTCCGTTAATATTTCATTTTCCTTAATAGATTGGATCGACTTACCTTTTAACCGGACACCCATTCGGCTGGATTTTTCTGAAACAGTATAGGATTGGGATATAAAAGAGATCCAGGTATTTTCTTCATATAAATAATGCTGCAACCCTTTGGTAACACGTATGATAGAATTATTAATTTCATGTGACTCTTTAACTGATATTGGTTGAGAAACTTTCTTCATAGAGCCGATTTTAAGTTCATCTCCCTTTTCGATTGATCTCCCCTTGAAGCCCCCTAACCCAGACATAACATGGGTTGTTGTCGCAGATAGATATTGGGGTACATCCAATCCACCGCGAACGCATAGGTAACACCGAGCACCCTTCTTCGTCCCACCGATACGTAAAATTTGACCTTTCCGAATATAAGCTCCCTGTTGAAATGGAAATGGTTCCCCTTCAAGAGTCGCGTGAAATTCACTGCCAGATAGGGCAATAAAAGCATCTTTATTAAATTGATATTCACCCCCGGTTAATGTCATTTCCAAGCCACTGTAATCTTCGGGGTTTCCCACAAGTAAGTTCCCGATTCTTAAGGAAACCGCGTCCGCCGCACCGGAAGCAGAAATCCCATAATGAGCATATCCATTCCGACCTAAATCCTGTACGGTGGACTGCAACCCGCCCTGAAGAACGGTAATACTCATTGATTTATTGCCAATATATTAAACTCCGATTCATTGATCGGTCGGAATCGCACTTTATCCCCCATTTTTACGGTGCTTTCCACGGGGTTCTCAGCATTAAATATAGACAGGGGTGTCTGACCTATAATATTCCAACCTCCGGGAGAGGACTTTGGGTAAATACCAGTCTGATTCCCCGCAATCCCAATAGACCCTGCAGGAACAGATCTCCGGGGTGTCTCCAGACGGACGGTGGAAATAGACACATCCATTCCACCCAAATATGGAAAACCAATAGAGAAACCGATAAAATAGACCAGGTAATCTGGCTCAGAATGGCGACGAATTACTTCAGCCGTACTCAACCCCGTTTTTTCACACACTCGGCCCATATCAGGGCCCTGCATGCCATTGTACAATACAGGAATTTCAACATCTCTTCTCATTGAGGTCCCCCTGTCTAAAACCAATGCTTTTGACACTTTCAGTAGATTCATCACTTGTCCAATCGATGCATCATTTGCAATCGTCACCATAACGGAATTATAGGCTGGGTGGATATTCAAAATTTCTGGGGAATGATTATCCAGAAGATAACGGGTAAAAGAAAAAACCTGCTGATGCAGGTTTTTTGATATCCTTTCACCGAATTGTACGAGGATTGTACGATCAGAGGCGGGAATGAATTTGGGGTATGAAATGTGTTAATCCTTATTTTGGTTAAGAATCTCTCTCAATTCCAAGTGCTGTTCAATTTCTTTTTTATTCCGCCAGACTGGCCGCAATTTTTTTTCTGAATAAAATTTTAATTGATCCGTTCGATGTTTTGATCCTTTCTGGCTCGCATTCCCATAACTCAAAAGGGCCATGGCTTTCGGTTTATCTCCAAACTCAATAACCGCTTGATATGAATCTCCACCGACAGCCATAAACCGATCGTCCTTAATAGGTGCAAAATTTGTCACTCGAAATAATCCATAAGGATCTCCCGGCCCCCCATTGGCAGGCAGATCAACATCATCTCGAATCAGGCGATACACTTCTCCCCATGGAACATCCAGCTGTCCATATGTTTTCAGTACGGATCCGGCCGCAGATTTTAATGGACTTAGGTAATCCACATTTGGATGAAGTCCAAAAGGCGTATCCATCGCTTTTTCTTCTTCCCAACCACCTTCAAAGAGTTCACCCTTGTTCACAAAAAACTTAACAGAATCGACCCATGCTTTGAATAATACCGCCCCCTGACTATTCACATTCGTTTGACGATCCCAGTTTGATAACACTTGACTGGCTTCAATGATTATTTCATCGTTGGAATTTTCAGTTAATGCTAATAAATCATCGAGGACACGGTCTGCCAGTTCCATTTTGGTATCCATTTTATAATCCATTAATTCGGCAAATGTAATAGACCCATCCTCAAAGGCCATCCTTGCCGATCGCTGGGCACGGAAATGCATAAAGTTTTGTGACATATAATCAGGATAATTTTTCCGGATAATCGCCCGGGGAAAGGTTGTGGTCCAAGGCGGATCATTGGCATTTTGGAGCCATCCGCTTTCGGGGTCGATAGATTTTGGCAATTCATCATAAGAATGGGTTTCATTCCAGATCGTTTCAGGGGAATCGCCAGGGACGACACCCAGCCAATTCCAATCACCCGCTGGACGAATGGGAGTACGGCCCCCAAACACGTGCATGATGTGTCCATCCTTATCCGCATACATAATCGTGAAAAAAGGATTCTGCAATGGACGTATTGCATCCTGGAATGATTTAAGTGTTTTCGCCCTGGCCATATCAAAATATTGCCGGAAAACATGAGGCTGATCTAACCCAACCACCCTTAAAGCATAAGCTTTTCCGTCTTTTTCACTGACCACGGGTCCATGAACAGATTCACGGATAAGAAATTCACTGACTGTCATATTCCCCTCATCATCCCTCACCTTAATTTCAACTGTTCGTTCTTCAAAACGCTGGATACCATCACCCCACTGATAGCCATCATCTATCAATGTTAGTTCATAAAGGTCCTGTCCGTCATGAACGTTATTGGTATGGGACCATCCCATAAAATCATTAAACGCAATACCCAAAAATGGCATCCCCACCAAACCAGCCCCATAGGCATTCAAGTCATGGGAGATGGTATGGGCTTCAAACCAAGTGAACATATCAAACCAGGGTAAATGGGGATTGGCAATCAGCATGGCATTGCCCGATTCAGATCTGGAAGGTCCAATGGCCCATGTATTAGATCCCCGATCTTTTATCATGGAGGTAGGATTAAAAGTTGCAACACCGGGATTAGTTACAAAATGGAACAGGATAACTCTTTGAAAATGGGAGAAACAATCCTCTGGTCGCGCAGGAAGTATTGATTGGTTTAACTCGTCAATTTCATCCGGATTTTCCTTGGCGTAATCGTTAATACCATCCGTAAATGCTTTCATCATTTTCCGTATGTCAGGATCCTGTTTTTCCCACCAATCAAGGGATCTTTGCATTACGTTATGGGTATGTACCCATTGATCAGATTTCAAGTGTTTTTCACCAAAATATTCTGCCCCTTGCCCTCTGGCTTGCGCATACAATTTAAGCAGTAGATTTCCATGATTACGCATTTGCGACCAGCCATAAGCATAAAATAAGTCATTATAATTATCAGCATAAATATGTGGAACACCATAAGTGTCCCACAATATTTCAGGGTTAGTTTCAGGTGATTTACTGCAACCGGTTAATAATATACAGCATAGGATGGTTAAAGATTTATACTTCATCAAGCTTCTCCTTGAAAATTCTATGGGTGTGTATTCTTATTAAAATGCAGTTATTATGGAATGGGTGTCACTGAATGAATCGGTACAGTCCAAATCCTGGCTTTATCATCTTTGAGACAATAACGGGTGGGGAAATGGACGATACTATCCAGGATAACCTCCACACCTTCTGACAAAACTCCCTGAACCTCTTGATGGTCTTTTATCATTTTAAATTTTGTCCCCACATTCACTCCGCCATGTTCATCTGATACTGTATGAAAATTTTTGGTAGCCATTATTTCCTTTTTTTCACCGGATCAATTTAACTTTTATCATCTAATTGATACAATCCCGGGATATATTATTTTATTATATTCTGCTGGGAATTTAATGGCAAAAGACCAACATACGATATACGGAATTAATGGCTGTACAGCTATATTAGAATCCAGAAAATATAAAATAACAGATATATTGATTCAATCTGGAGGAACCGCCGAACGGAGTGGCCAAATCACGCATGTATTGGGGCATTATGGTGGACACATAAAATTCCTCCCTGCTTCTCAGTTTAAAACTAATTTTAAACAATGGCGGACTCAGGGAATTATTGTCCGGTTTTCCGGCAGGGTGGAATCAGACCTTCCTTCTTTTTCAAATAAAAAAGGAAATATTGGACTCCTTGCTTTGGATCGCATTGAGGATCCCCAAAATCTGGGTCAAATTATCCGAACGGCAGAATGTGCAGGGATGGATGGCATCATCATCCCCAAACATGATAGCTGTGCCATGACCGACACTGTGATTCAAGTGAGTCAAGGGGCTTTTACGCAAATTCCTGTTTATCAGATCAATAATCTTCATCAAACGGTGACCAATTTAAAAAATGAAGAATTCTGGGTGATTGCCATGGAAAATGGCATAAAAGCCAAAGATTGGTATAAAATTGATTATTCAGGAAAAATGCTTGTGATCGTTGGTAGTGAAGGTCGTGGAATAAAGAAATTGGTTTTGGAGAGCAGTGATTTTCAAGCGACCATTCCCATGCAGGGAAAGACCAGTTCCCTTAATGTATCTGCTGCAGTGAGCGCTGTTCTTTTCGAACGGTTACGACAATTATCCGCTTAGGGCGGAATTTTCCTTTTTACTTATTAAAAATTCCCAATCCCGAATATGGACAACTGAATGGATTGGAATTTTAACGGACTGAATCTCTGTAGTCGGAAAGATCCGTGTTTTGATGCCATTTACCTCAATATCCAAAGGCATTTCGAATCCAGAAATTACGTCGATCCATTTAAAGAATAACTTGCCATCCTTTTGATGGTATTCCAGAGAGGGAATTGAATTTTCGTAGAAATACTGTTTAAAGAAATATCCCAAGTCTGTGCCTGTTTTATTTTCAACATGTTGAACGAAATCTTCTGTTTTCACATGAGATTTAGCATGATTAACTGCAAAGGACTTCAACACATCCCACCAGATTCTGTCATCATTGATGAGATACCGCAGTGTATGTAACACCCATGCACCTTTATTATAAGAATCTCCAAAAGCCCAATAATTTTCATTCTCAGGACCAACAATGGGAAGTTTATTCTGGATCCCCTTACGTTTTCTGAGCATAAAATCAATCATGACGTTATAGCCCAGTTCCTGCTCAATATACATGGCTTCGCTATACACAGCTGTTCCTTCGTGGAGCCACATATGGGCTGGGTCCGTTGCAGTGATACTATTCCCCCACCATTCATGGGCTGTTTCATGGAATAACAAACCATCAATGATTCCATAATAATCTTTTGTCCAGGATCGGTGGTCGCCTCCCCAATTGCTCCATATATTTCCATAGGTCACTGCCGATTGATGTTCCATGCCCAGATAAGAAACCTCCACCAACTTATATCCATCATTCCAAAATTGATAATCACCAAAATAATTTTCGAAAAAGTGAATCACCTTTCTCGCTTGAGGAAAGACTGTGCTTGCCACAGCTTTATGATAATCCAGTACAAAATGATTTAACACTTCCACATTATCCCCACGCTGGAGCGTATCCTCTAACAAAACATAATTGCCTAATTGAACAGAAATACTATAATTATTTATCGGGCTGGTGACTTCCCAGGTATACGATTGTTTCCCAGAGAATACATCCTGTTTGGTTTCTAACAATTTTCCATTACTGACACACACCAGATTTTGAGGAACAGTGAATGTCATTCGTGCACCATTATCCGGTTCATCCGAGATATGATCCTTCATGGGCCACCATAAACTGCATCCATCTCCTTCACAGCTAACAGAAACATAGTCCCGACCCATTTCATCTTTCCCCCAGACAAAACCACCATCCCAAGGTGGATTTTTCGCTTCCCGGGGACTCCCCTCATATTTCACTCTGAATGTGAATACATCGCCCATGTTCACTTCTGGAAAGTCAACATATACCGCATCTTCTTTCCGAGTAGTTGTTAATGGGTTCTCAAGATACCATACGCCATTCAGCTGCATATCCTTCCCAAGATCCACTTGAAGGCGCGTAAAATTATTGACAGCTAAAGCTGTAATATCCACATATCCCTTTAAATATTTTTTTTCTACATCGATATCTATATTGATGTCATAGTGCTGCACATCATAACAGGATCTCTCTGGTAATAATGCACCCAATAAGCGGTTTCGCTCTGTGAGTTTTGGGATCGTGGGTTGATGGGTTGAAACAGGCTTTAAGGCTTCCTGCGGTTGCATAGGGATACATCCGGCAAACACAATCACCAGAAGCCCAGTCAATTTATTTTTCATAGAATTACTATAAAGGAATTAAAAACTGATATTGATTCCGATGGAAATAGTCGAATCATCCGATTTGTAATCTTTTAAATAGTAGTTGCCAAAACCATCCTCTTTTGACTGTTCGGGATTTCGGTCAAAGAAACTAAGTAAATCTTTTGCGTTTCCCGGATTCTCGAAAGTAATGCTTTGGCCTTCGGTGTAGTACTTGAGATCATAGGTACCAAAGACCTTTGGTGCAGGACGGCTATCGTTTTTCACATTGTATTTCACTTCAATACTAAGCCATTCTGCTGCTGTTTTAATTATGAATGAATTTTTCCAATGGGTAAGAATATCATTCCCTGCAGGTTTATAATAATATTCCGATTGATAATAAAAATTATCACCCAAAGGTAATTTTAATTTAGGCCGAATAGAGATTCGTGAATAGGTTATAGGTTTCAAATCTGTATTATGCTCGTAACCGGACACGCCAAGAGAATCACCAAAGTCCGCGTAGAGGTAAACGCTGTTTTTACCAACGATTTCTTCACTCTCCTGTAAAAAGGCGGCACTAATGGATAGGAAATCACCGAAAACACGCCATTTAGCACCAACGCCATAATTCGACCTGCTTTTAATTCCCTGGAGTTTATTAAAGGAAGTTTCAAACATCAAAAATGGTGAAATATTTCCATTTGCCCATAAATCAAATTTTAAAATGAGATCCTGGTCATCTTCATAGGATGCGCCCTGCCAATTGGAGACATTTTTATCAAACGCAAGTAAAAATTCGGAATCTTTTAAAGTCAATCCACCAATGGCTATATCTCCATTGGCAACGGTACTCCATCCAAAGTTATAATATTCGTAGTCTGAATTCCCGCCTCGATCATAATATCCACCCGTCAAATTATGTCTGAATGATTGAGCAAAAATACTCGTGATCAAGATTGGAAGAATGATAAGGGTGCGTGCGCTCATTACAATAGTCTCCTTTAATTGAAGGCTATAATTTTACATAAATAAAAGGTAAAAAAATAGGGCGAATCTCTTCGCCCTATTTTAAAGTCAAATTTAGAGTAGATCAGTTAGGATCATCCTCTTTCTTTACTTTTTTACTACCAAATAAGCGGCTGAAAAATCCACCTTTCTTTCCTTTACCCATGTCCTGATTATCTTTGCCAGATCTTAGCTTATCTTTATCGGCATCACTCATAGGTGTATTTTGTGGTGCAGCTGGTTTGTCTTTAGCTGTTAGACCTTTATTGATATCCACGGTACCAGCTTTTCCTGCCTTACCTGTATCTGATGCTTTTGCTTTATCGCCATATTTAGCATCATCTTCTTGAGCATAAGCGAATGAAACAGTTGATACAAAAAGCAGCAGAAATAACATTTTTAATGTATGCTTCATAATGAACTCCTTTTATGATTTGTTCCGCTAAAGGGAGGTTCTTCCTCCCTTTAGTCATTGATTAAATTACCTTACCCACCCACTTAGGTCAAGAATCTATTTTTAATTGTGATATAGCGCACAATTAAAT